>CALBWK010000017.1 GCA_937969415.1 uncultured Saprospiraceae bacterium
AAAAAAAGCCCAACCAAAACTTTGGCTGAGCTTAATGAATACATTTTTCTAATAATCTTTATTAACTCTGGCCACCAAAGACAGTGCCTAGGTAGTATCTGTTGAGGGCAGCGATGTTGTCTGTCGATATTTCTTTAGGACACTCTACTTCGCAAGCGCCTACATTAGAACATTTTCCAAAACCTTCTTTGTCCATTACACGGATCATATTCTTGACCCTTCTGCTGTGTTCCACTTTTCCTTGTGGCAACTTATTGAGGTGGTTGATCTTAGCAGAAGTGAAGAGCATCGCAGAGCCATTAGGGCAGGCAGCTACGCAAGCCCCACAACCTATACAGGTCGCAGAATCAAATGCCTCATCAGCATCTTGTTTTTCTACAGGTATAGCATTACCGTCTACGGCTTGTCCTGTGTTGACTGAGATATATCCACCTGCTTGTATGATAGAATCAAACGAAGATCTATCAACCGCCAAGTCCTTTATAACGGGGAAGGCCTTCGCTCGGAAAGGCTCTATCGTGATGGTATCTCCATCCTTAAAGGCACGCATATGCAACTGACACGTCGTCGTCCCTGCTTGCTTACCATGTGGGCGGCCATTGATGACCATAGAACAAGCACCACAGATACCTTCTCTACAATCGTGCTCAAAGGCTACAGGATCTTCTTTCTTTTCTATGAGTTGCTGATTCAGTACATCAAGCATTTCTAAGAAAGACATGTGCTCTTCTGCCTCAACTCTATAATTTTCGAAATGGCCATTGCTGCCATTATTTTTCTGTCTCCAGATTTTTAAAGTCAGATTCATGCTACTCATGCTATTTGTATGATCTGGTTTTTAATTCAACATTTTCAAAAGTCAATTCTTCTTTGTGTAAGACAGGATTGTTGTCATCCCACTCCCACGCCGAGACGTAAGTGTACTCGGCATCGTTTCTTTTAGCCTCTCCATTTTCTGTAGACTCTTCTCTAAAGTGTCCACCACAAGACTCACCTCTATCAAGGGCATCCACAGCAAAAAGTTCACCCAATTCTAAGAAGTCTGCAACTCTCGCTGCCTTTTCTAGCTCTGGATTAAATTCTTCCATCGTTCCCGGAATATAGACATCTGCGTAAAACTCTTTTCGCAATTCCCTGATCAACTCTCTACCCTTCTTGAGCCCATCTGCGTTACGGGACATACCACAGTACTCCCACATTATCTTTCCTAGACGTCTATGGAAACTCTCTACAGATTGATTCCCTTTTATGCCCAAGAGGGCTTCAAGTCTATGTCTCGTTCTGTTTTCTGCTTCTACAAACTCTGGCAAGTCATTGCTGATCTTGGGCTCTCTAATCTCGTGAGATAAGAACGTTCCGATTGTATATGGAATCACAAAGTATCCATCCGCCAGCCCTTGCATCAATGCTGATGCGCCGAGTCTATTGGCACCGTGATCAGAGAAGTTGGCTTCTCCGAGTGCAAAGAGCCCCGGGATATTGGTCTGCAGATTATAATCTACCCACAATCCACCCATCGTGTAGTGTACCGCAGGAAATATTTTCATTGCTGTCTTGTATGGATTCTCTCCAGTAATCTTTTCGTACATCTGGAAGAGGTTACCATACTTCGCTTTGACGATCGCTTCTCCTAATTCTCTTATCTTGGTATCACTTGGATTATCAAGGCCTTGAGAGAAAGCTTCTGATTTGCCGTATCTCATAATGGCATCCGCAAAATCTAGATAAACGCCTAGACCTGTCTTAACCACACCTTTGCCTTCATCACTCGCTACCTTAGCCGCTCTGGAGGCAACATCTCTCGGCACGAGATTACCGAAGGCTGGATATCTTCTTTCTAAGTAGTAATCTCTATCCTCTTCAGCTAAGTCTTCTGCCCGCTTCTCACCACGTTGGATGGCTTGTGCATCTTCGACACTCTTTGGCACCCATACTCTACCGTCATTTCTGAGAGACTCTGACATCAGGGTCAACTTAGACTGATACTCACCTGAGACGGGTATACAGGTCGGGTGTATCTGTGTGTAACAAGGATTGGCAAAAAGTGCGCCTTGCTTCACTGATCTCCATGCAGCACTCACATTAGAGCCCATCGCATTGGTAGAGAGGTAAAAGACATTGCCGTATCCTCCTGTGGCCAATACCACACAGTGTGCAGCATGTCGCTCTAATTTTCCTGTCAATAAGTTTCTCGTGATGATACCTCTTGCTTTGCCATCGACAACAACAAGGTCGAGCATCTCGTGACGGTTGTACATCTTTACCTGGCCCTTAGATATCTGTCTAGACAAGGCAGAGTAAGCGCCGATCAACAATTGCTGTCCCGTCTGTCCTCTAGCATAGAAAGTCCTAGACACTTGTACGCCACCGAAAGATCTATTGGCGAGGAGTCCTCCATATTCTCTTGCAAAGGGTACACCTTGGGCAACAGCTTGATCGATTATTTCTGTGCTACATTCAGCTAATCTATAGACGTTGGCTTCACGTGATCTGTAGTCGCCACCTTTTATCGTATCATAGAAAAGTCTATAGATACTGTCTCCGTCATTCTGATAATTCTTAGCAGCATTGATACCCCCCTGTGCGGCGATACTGTGGGCTCTTCTCGGACTATCATGAAAAGTAAAGGCAGATACATTATAGCCCAACTCTCCCATCGTGGCTGCAGCAGAGGCACCTGCCAATCCTGTTCCGACGACGATGACATCGAGTCTTCTTTTATTGTTAGGCGCGACGAGATTCATCGAGCCTCTATAGTTTTTCCACTTTTCAGCTAAATCGCCCGAAGGCACCTTGGCATCTAGTTTCATAGCGTATATATTTTATGACCGAGAGGTCCTTTTTTATTAATAATTAGCGGCATCCTTAACCAATACCCATAGAGGGATTATCGCATAAGCCAGCGGTATCAATATCGAAATACTGAGACCTACTAGCTTGATAAGTGGCGTATACTTCTTATGTCTCAATCCTAGTGTCGTAAAAGCACTCTGAAAGCCGTGTAAAAGGTGCAAAGCCAAAGCCACAAGGCCTACTAGATAAATGATGACTATCCAAATGTTCTGAAAGGCGGTGTAGACTCTGCCATAGAGATCTTTCATCTCGACACCATCATAGGTCACCATTGCGATGCTATCTGTAAACTTCATCTTAAACCAGAAATCACCCATATGGACACAGAGGAAGAATAGAATCAGTAGGCCCAAAAGCCCCATATTCTTAGACATCCACGAGCCATTATCATTGGTAGAGACAGCATATTTACTGCCTTTGGCCTTTTTATTCTCTAACCAAATTAGGATACCCTGGACCGCATGCAGGAGAATACCTGCGTACAAGCCAATAGAAATAAACTTGATGAGGGGATTGGTCGTCATAAATTTGGCGTACACATTGAAGGCTTGACCGCCATCTGGTACGAGTAACTGTAGATTTCCTAGGAGATGAATCACAAGAAAACTAACGAGAAAGAGACCAGTGAGACTCATAACCAGCTTTTTGCCGATGCTCGAGGTCAGAAAATTGATTATCCACATGAATAGATAGGGTTTGTTTTGCTTCATCCAAAAATACGGAATGGGTATAAAACAAGTGCCGATTCCACTATTTAGACTAAATCTAGATATGTAGTTTGGCTATTGGCGCACTAACCATAAAGCACAGAGAAAGGCTACTTCCCTTTAAAATAGCCTATATTTAATTCACTTCACTTAATAGAAACAACTTATAGCTATGAGAATCGCAGCCCTACTAGCCCTATTGCTCTTTTCACTAATGTCCTATGGTCAAGATGTTGACATTCCAGACGCCAATTTTTTAGCGGCTTTGATAAGCGCAAATGTGGATCTCAATGGCGACGGAACCATCCAAGCATCTGAAGCCGCTGCAGTCGAAGAACTAAATATCAGTAACGAAGGCATTACAAATTTGACAGGCATAGCAGCATTTACAGAAATGACCAAGCTAAAATGCAATAGGAATGAACTGACGGAAGTGGATCTGACGATGAACCCTAAAATCGGAATTCTTGACATATCTCATAACCAACTGTCTGAAATAGACTTATCACAGAACACAGATCTGTATCTTCTCTACATATTCAACAATAACCTTACTGAATTAGATCTGTCTGGACTTGGCATCAATCAAGTCGAGTGCAACGACAATCAACTCACCTCTCTAGACCTCTCAGGCAATCCTAACCTTTTTGTTGTGCAGTGCTATAACAATGATCTTACAGAACTCGACCTAAGCGACAATTCTAATATATCTCGTATACTTTGTCGCAATAATGAATTGACACATTTAGACCTCAATCACTTAGACAGACTCGCTACATTGTCCTGCGATAACAATACACTCTCAGCATTAGACATTAGTAGCAATCTAAATCTTGAAGAAGTTAGTGCTGATGAAAATATGTTAACAGGACAATTCGATTGCTCATCGAATTCCAGCTTATTAGACTTGTCTGTAAAAAATAATGAGATCTCAGATATCCTATTCCCTACTACTCATTTTCTTGCATCTGTAGCCTGCAGCTTTAATCAAATCAAAAACTTAGACCTGAGCACCCTTAGCGAACTAAGACTTCTTGAGGCCAGCCACAACTTATTAGAAGAAATAGTTTTTCCCGAAGAAAGTTTTCTAGACATAGTAGACCTTTCTTTTAATCAACTAGAATCTTTTGACGTACCGCCTACAAGTTTTATGTCAACGCTTAACATTCAACAAAATTCAATATCCGCTCTAGATCTATCTGCCGTAGATGACATAGCGTTTGTAATTGCAGGCCCCTTGGACTACCTTAACCTTACTAAGGTTAAAGTTGATTTCTTAGATGTATCCACAGACAATTTTCTAATTGTCTGCGAAGACACAGATGAAGTCCAATTACTTCAGAATTCTCCCTGGTATCTACAGAATGAAGAAAGTGTTACAATAATCGAAGAATGTTTATTTCCATTAGACTTTATCTTTGAAGGATCTAGACTCGAAGGAGAAATCAGATATGATGTATCAGGAACTTGCGATGAGAATTCTAATCTCATTGATGGAATTCTTCAGTTAGATTTTCAATTGGATTCTGCCGCTTACACAGTGAGTAGCTTTGACCAGGGCGGAATTATAGATATTCCTGCTCCATCTGGGGCCTACTCTATAGTGCCAGTTCTGCCTAATAGTTCTGCCTTTACTGTAGACCCAGCATTAGTCCATCTCGACGTGAGTCCGTTAGAAATCATTACCCAAGACTTTTGCATCAGCCCTAACGGGTCTCCACATACAGATGTCGTTGTAAAAATAATTCCAGTTGATATTCCAAGACCGGGTTTTGAATCTATATACAGAATATACTACCGAAACTTAGGCAACGTACCTGCATCTGGTGAACTAAAATTTAGATATGATGAAACGCTGGTAACATTTGTAAGCTCTAATCCGATAGCAGAAGAAAACCCAGGTCAACTAGATCTCCTTTTTACTGACTTACAGCCTCTTGAAGAGAGACTATGGACAGTCGTACTCAGACTTAACTCTCCTATGGATATGCCTCCACTCAACGATGGAGACATCCTAGAATTCAAAGTGCAACCTATAGTGCAAGGTATAAATAGGACAGTACCTTTTTGTCTAGAAGAAACGCTGGTAAATTCTTTTGATCCCAATGACAAGCGTTGCCTACAAGGAGAATTCTTATTGGACTCTCTACTAGGTCAATCCTTAGATTATATGATCCGCTTTGAGAATACTGGCACTGCGGATGCCATCAACATAGTAATTAGAGATGTGATAGACACGACAGTATTTGACATAACGTCCCTACAACTAGTAGACAGCTCTAATCCTGTCGATCTATTCATTCAAGATAATGAAGCTGTATTTTCTTTTGCAGAAATCAACTTGCCATTTGCTATCGGCGAAAACGAAGGCTATGTTGTCTTCGAAATTGAAACACGTTCCGACTTAGAACCCGGAGATATTATCTCAAATGCCGCAGAAATATTCTTTGATTTCAACTTCCCGATTGTCACCGAAACCTATGATGTAGAAGTGGTTACTGATGCAGATGGTGACGGCTATCACAATGCCGAAGATTGTGACGACAACAATCCAGATATCAATCCCGAAGCCAATGAAGTAGCGGGTAGCGGTATCGATTCTAATTGTGATGGATTATTGACGACATCGACCTCTGATCTCGAAGAAGAACTTCCCTTTAACCTCTATCCTATACCTGCTGAGTCAGTACTTTATTTTTCTTCAGAGACTTTGACGAATTATCAACTTAGCTTGTATGATCTTCAAGGTAGAATGCTACTTCAGCAAAATGATGGATCTACGATAGATGTTTCGGTTATTACGACTGGCACTTATATGCTGAGAGTTGTTGACCTTACCAATATGAAGCCCTATCAAGTGATGGTGATGATACGCTAGAAAACAGTATCTATTCCGATAGGCTCCTCGCACTCGAGCCTTTTTGTCAGAATTAGGATTTTTAGGCTTAGGGGATTATAGGATTTGTGATTTCAAAATAATCAGACTCTCGAGAAGAGCCCCCACTATGCACTATGCACTAATCAACTATGCACTAAAAAGCGCAGCCCAAGAGCAGAGCCCCAACTATGCACTAAAAGGCCTAGCTCACGTGCAGAGCCAAAAACCTACCTCTCCGGTATCGCCTTCAACACTTCAATCAAGTACCCCCAATATTTCTGCACCGAACTAATCTGTACCCTTTCATCAGGGCTGTGGGCACCGCGGATATTGGGACCAAAAGAAATCATATCCATATCAGGATAATTGGTGCCGATGATGCCACACTCCAAGCCCGCGTGGCAAGCATTGACGTGTGGTTTCTCACTGAAGAGTCGCTCATAGGTTTCGCTCATTAACTTGATAATGGGTGCGGAAGGCTTGGGTGTCCAGCCGGGGTAAGCACCGCCAGTTGTGACTTGAGCACCCATCAACTCGAAAGCAGAACGGATGGCCATTTCGAGATCATCTTTTTCGCTATCGACACTACTTCTTGTTAAGCACAATATCTCATAGCGTCCCTCTTGGAGTAAGACTCTAGCGAGATTATTGGAAGTCTGCACAAGGTCTTCAATATCAGGACTCATTCTGTAGATGCCATTAGGGCAAGCATAGGCCGCCCGCAACAACTGTAGCGTAAAATCCGGAGCAGCAGCCTTGACTGCTCTGTCTTGAGACTCTAGGGTCACTTCAATTTCTGGATCTGTAGTGCCGTACTCAGCTTTGAGAACAGCTCTAAAGTCATTGACGATCTCTTTTAATTTGTTCTGCTCCTTACTAGGTACAGAAACAATCATCTGAGATTCCCTAGGGATAGCATTTCTAAGACCGCCACCATCTATAGTTGTTATGAGTGGATTGAGTTCGTCGTTCAGTTGAGCCAGCAATCTGTTCATCAACTTATTGGCATTGCCTCTGCCGAGATGGATATCCATTCCAGAGTGACCACCTGTTAATCCCTTAATCCTAATCTTAGCAGTATTGTAACCCGTAGGCACATCAACTTCTCTGTACATACCTGTGGCCGTAATATCCACGCCACCTGCACAACCTATGGTCAACTCTCTATCATCTTCTGTATCTAGATTCAATAAGATCGTACCGGTCAAGAGGCCTCCCTTAAGACCTAGCGCTCCCGTCATACCCGTCTCTTCATCTATTGTAAAGAGGGCTTCTATAGCAGGATGGGCGATATCCTTAGAAGCCAGCAAAGCCATAATCGTTGCAACGCCAATTCCATTGTCAGCGCCGAGTGTCGTGCCTTCTGCTCGGACCCAATCGCCATCTATCAGCATCTTTATCCCTTCTGTATCAAAATCAAAAGTGGTATCTCCATTCTTCTGATGGACCATATCAAGATGACTTTGCATCACGATAGTCTGTCTGCTTTCCATTCCAGCGCTAGCAGCTTTCTTAATGATGACATTGCCGATCTCATCCGTCATTGTCTCTAGGCCTAGCCCCTTACCGAAGTCTATCATAAACTGTATCACTCTCTCTTCTTTCTTAGAGGCACGCGGTACAGCATTGAGAGCGGCAAAGTTGGCCCACATAGCTTGGGGCTCGAGAGTATTTATTGAGTTGGACATAGTTGTAGGTTGTATCGACAAATATAGGTGTTCAGCATTGCAGATACTTCCTGAATTTCATAAAGATCAATAAAGAAATAAAATTGTGTATAAACTGTAACTACTATGAAAATTAATCTCGTCGAGATAGGTAACGATAAAGGATTGAAGCTACCCAAAGTAATACTTGAAGAAATATCAGATAAAGGACTCAGTAGAACTAAATCTAAAAGAGGGCTATATAGAGTTGAGACCTATCCATAAGCCAAGAGCTAACTGGTCAGATCAATTAACCAAGATGGTAACTGACCCTGATGAGGTGTCTCTACTTCCTGACTTTTTTGAGAACAATAAGCATTAATCAATATAAATAAGTGCCCAAACTTATTCTATCACACATTAAACACAAATACAACTCCTTTTCATTCTGACCGCAGCCTAAGCGGAGTAGAAGAATCTCCGTTCTCGAAATGAGAAAACTTTTTTGGAATTAAACTCTTCGATTATTTTTTAGAGAGTAACTAAGTAAATAATTTGAATTATTTATTCTCTCCCATCAAACAAAACCCATACCTTCCATCAACATACTCTGCCAGATATTCTTGCTCCGTCTGTCCTGCTGTAGGAATCAACTCAGCGCCAACACCGAGCACTCTATAATCCATCAATGACGTATATCCTGATCGGCTGATGATGCGCTGACTACCGAGGAGTATTTCATTAATCAGTCTGGAGTTGGCTCTATCGAAGACTGTCCAGTTGGTGGGGAGTGAGAGACTCGCTTGTTTTGTCGTGCCACGTACGAGACAAATTGCATCCGTAGAAGCGAAGAATTTTTCAATTAGTAGTTTCTCTAATTTAGTTCTGGCTGGTTCTGGACCAGAGAGCAAGATGGTCACCTCATAATGCTTGTCTGTCTCCATATCTGGTGATAGCCTAGAAAGAATGCCGAGGTGTTTCTGATTTTTGATTCGAGAGCTTTGGCTTAGCGCACCGGCAAGTGAATTGGTCTCATCATCAGGAATCCAGCAAGCATCAAAAGCGTTGAGCAATCGAGTATTGATAAGATTTAGAAAAGTGCCTAGGAGTGGAGATGGACTCATCAATTGGAGCTGATGAGAGATGATGACACTTTTTACTTTTTTAGACCTGAATCCAAATCTACTGTCAGAGATAATGAGGTCGGGCTGATGCTTGGCAATTAGTTTTCTTGCAGAATTATTTTCTCGAATAATGGCCTTGAGCACTCTTGGCATATTAGGTAAGACGAGACTGGCCAGACTCTCTCCTTTGTAAGTTACAGCATAACCTGGCAACGACTCAGCAACAAGAGTGGGAAACTCTTCGCAAAGCAATTCTAGGGCCTCTCCATCGGAGGCAAGAACAACTTCCTTCCCCGCATCCAGCAGTGCATTGATCAGAGGTATACAGCGTGTTGCATGACCTAAGCCCCAGTTGAGTGGCGCAACAATAATTTTGTGATATTCTGCAGTAAGTGAGTTTAACATCTCTATGACTAGACGCGAAGGTAAGAGAATCTATAAACCAACTCCGGCAAAGAGAAATTGTCAGAATGGCTAACATTCTGACTCTCAATACATTAAAATACGCCTAGAGAGTGATTATTGGGTGATATCTGCAATAATTTGTATACTGGACAAGGGTGTTACATAACTAAAAATAGCTGTTCTGATGTCCAGCTCTCATATTAGTAATATTACTATATATACCTTATTTTTGTGTCTATAACAAGCGTAGTGAAACAATGTAGGCACTCGCTAACAATTTAAACAAAGAAAAATTATGGCTGCTAAAAGAAAAACCTTAGACACAAAATTCACTAAGACTCAAATCGTTAATCAGATTGCTGAAGAAACAGAGCTTTCTAAGAAGCAAGTAAATGGCGTATTGGAGTCTTTGACAGATTTGATTCAACTACACATAAATAAAAGATCAGTTGGAGAGTTTGTCCTACCTGGCTTGATGAAAATCCAGACGGTTAAGAAACCTGCTAAAAAAGCTCGAAAAGGTATCAACCCGTTTACTAAAGAAGAGGTAATGTTTAAGGCAAAGCCAGCATCTATAACTGTAAAAGTTAGACCACTTAAGAAGTTGAAAGAGATGGCCAACTAATAATTAGTAGCCTCTTTAACATAAAACAAAAAAAGGGAAGTGTTTCACAACGCTTCCCATTTTTGTTTTATGACTTTCTGTAGTCTTACCTTTCTCTTACTAACTTTCTAGTTAACGACCTGCTTACTCTACTCCTAGACGTATCTCATCGTCAAATTTGTTGTAGAACTTATAATTGGTCAGATGTAGTTCTGGATCGGCAACTAAGGTGATCCACTTCTTATAATTCATATACCAGCGCATCTGCTTTGTAATAATCCCTTTCTTAAAATATGTATGCAAAAGTGGGTTGACTTTAAGCGTGATTTTGGTATTAGGATATGTCTCGACAATAAATTTTAAGTGGCGCTCTATCTCATCTGGCAACAACTGAGCAGGTTCTATTTTTCCTGATCCCTTACAAGAGGGGCAAGCCTCCATCGTATTGATCTTGAGTTCTGGCTTGACACGTTGTCGTGTAATCTGTATTAGTCCAAACTTGCTTAGCGGCAAGATGGTATGCTGCGCTCTATCTCCAGACATATACTCTTTCATCCTAGAGTACAGAATATTTTTGTTCTCCTTGTTGCGCATATCGATGAAGTCAATGATGATCAGTCCACCAAGATCTCTGAGACGCAGTTGTCTAGCAATTTCCTTAGCTGCTTCTATATTGACTTTGAGAGCACCTGTCTCCTGGTCTTTATTGTGAGACTTAGGACCACTGTTGACATCTATCACGTGCATCGCTTCTGTAGGCTCTATCACGAGATAGGCACCACTAGACATTGTTGGTGTCTTGCTGAAGCTCGACTTGATCTGCTTATGGACACCATAACTTTCAAAGAGCGGACGCTTACCTTTGTACTTAGAAAGTATTTTGACTTTCTCTGGAGCGACACTCTGCAGATAGGACTTGGCACTATCATAAAGGTCTTGGTCATCGACGATAATCTTATTGAAAGAATCGTTCATCACATCTCTCAAGAGACCTTTGGTCTTATCGACTTCACTGAGAACTTTATTGGGTTTTTTTGATTTGCCCAATTCATCAATAACTGCCTGCCATTTGGTCGTCAGTCCATTGATCTCATCGTGTAGATCGGCCACCTTTTTACCTTCCGCTGCTGTCCTGATGATGATACCAAAGTTTTTAGGCTTGATACTTTCTACTAGGACTTTGAGTCTTTTGCGTTCTTCTTGATTGGTGATCTTTTTGGATACCGACACATTATTCTTGAAGGGGGTCATCACCATAAAGCGACCTGCGAGGGTCACTTCACAAGTTAGTCTTGGTCCTTTAGTAGAGATAGGTTCTTTGAGTATCTGTACGAGGCAGGGTTGGTTCTTCTTGAATACCCTATCGATCTTACCGTTCTTTTCATTTTCTGGTTGTAGCTCAAATCCTTCTAGCAGATAGCCAGACATTTGATTCTCCAGAGCTAATCTGGTGAAGCGTTGTATTGATTTAATCTGAGGACCGAGATCGGTATAGTGCAGAAAGGCATCCTTTCTTATTCCCACATCTAGAAATGCTGCATTGAGGCCAGGTCTTAAGCTCTTGGTATATGCCAAGAATATATCACCGACGGCGAACTGTGTATCGTTCTTCTGAGTATGAAGCTCTACGAGCTTCCTATCTTCTATTAATGCAATTTCTACTTCAGTGGGAGTTGATTTTACTAGTAACTCCTTTTCCAAAGTTGATTCTTTTTACAGACAGGACAGTTAGCGAATGGCCAGAAAAGGCGGAAGTACTTTGGAAATTAGGGAACTGCCTCTACCTGTGCTTTAAATAATAGAAAGGGACCTGACTACTGCCAGGTCACTTGACTATTTCTTTTTCTTATGTCTGTTTTTTCTAAGTCTCTTTTTTCTCTTATGAGTAGAGATCTTATGTCTTTTTCTCTTTTTACCGCAAGGCATATAAGTTTATTTTAATGTGTCGCAAATATTCTGTTCTTTTTCCGCAAGTCCAGTGTCTCCCTTCTTTTGGTAGACTTCTGCCAGTAGGCAATGAGCTTGTCTAAAAGACGGGCGAAGTTCAATAACTTTTGTCAATCTAGCAACTGCTTTATCAATCTGACCCGTTTTTAGTGATAATCTACCCAGTTGCATCAGCACTGGTATGTTATCAGGATAGTCTTTATTCAATTGAACGAGCATCAATATCCCTTTCATAGGATTGTCCTCCAGAGGCTCTTCGACGTAGGTCAGTGCAAGGTTTATCTTAGAATCCACACTTGCAGGATCTATCGATAAGGCATTTTCTAGAGCACTCCGACTTTTGTCTATGGCGTGTAGCCGCTCATTTTCGTCTTTTAGTTTTTTTGCCGCCAAAGAATAGGTCGTTCCGGCTATATCCCAAGCTTTGGAAGATTTTTCTACTTCGGCAATCTGCTCTGCATAGTGCCCTGAGATCAGTGGCTGATCATTAGCATACCATAATGAAGCCATAGACTTCATTGTGTTGACCTTGATGCTATCGGTTTCTGCACGAGACAGGATCTGCTCCATATCCATCAATGCCGTCTTAGCATCTACTGGAAGAGCTGGTCTGCCTTCTCTCAAAAGCCGATCTATAGTTATTCGTTCAAAATTTTGAGCTCGAGACTTTTCTCCGAGCTTATGTTCTTTGGATTTGGTATCGCAACCTAGATAGAGGACCAGAAAAAGGGCTAAAAAAAAGCCTAGACTCAATAGTTGGTTACGCTGCATCCGCTATTAGTCTACTTTATCTGATGTCTCCTCCTCAGGAAGGGCATTGACCTTTTCCTTCA
Source organism: uncultured Saprospiraceae bacterium (assembly GCA_937969415.1). Classification (GTDB taxonomy): domain Bacteria; phylum Bacteroidota; class Bacteroidia; order Chitinophagales; family Saprospiraceae; genus RFSX01. The sequence goes on from CALBWK010000017.1 coordinate 12,998, forward strand.
CTTGATCGACAAATACTTTAGCTGGCTTGAAAGATGGTATATAGTGTTCTGGAATCTCGATAGCAATATTCTGCTTGATATGTCTGCCTATCTTCTTTGCTCTCTTTTTGATTACAAACGACCCGAAACCTCTGATATAAACGTTTTCACCTGATGACAATGAGGTCTTTACTTCCTTAAAAAACTCTTCTAGCGTTACTAAAACATCAACCTTGGGCACTCCTGTCTTATCAGAGATGACAGCAACTAAGTCAGCTTTCCTCATTTTGTCGTAAATTATTGATTATAAAGTGGTTATGTAACCATTTTTATTCTGCGGTCGGCAAATTTCGTAAAATTTATCATTTAGAGAAATTATTACCGCCCTTTTTTAAAAAGGCTTTTTCGTTGGCCTCAATATAAGCTAATTGTCTCGTTTTCAAGTAAATAGAAACAAGTTCATCTCAGAATAAGACAATAATATTAGCTTTGGACCTTGAGTGACTAGAAATAGCCACTTTTGCAGTTTTAGTTTTCTTACTAATATATACACATATGATATACTCGATGACTGGTTATGGTGAAGCGACTCGACAGATCGGTCAAGATGCCTATCGTATAGAAATAAAGTCTCTCAATGGCAAGAATGCTGATATCAGATTTAAGTCCAATACCAATCTTAGAGATAAAGAAATAGCCCTTAGAAAAATCATTCTTGATAAGGGCCTAAGGGGAAAATTTGAGGTAAATCTAACTAGAACCGCAGATGGCGCTGACAGTTCTAGCCTCAATCGAGCAACTATGGACAGGTATTATGAGCAACTCAAAGAATTCTCTTCTGCGCACAATATCGATTCTGGAGATGTACTCCAGACCTTGATCCGCCTACCCAATGTTGTCCAATCGGGCGAGGAAGAAATCACAGAAGAAGAGTGGTCTGTCCTGAGCACTATGGTCGGAGAAGCTGTAGACAAACTCAATGCCTTCAGAAAGACAGAAGGAGACTCCTTAGAAAAAGACCTCAAAACCCGTGTCGCCAATATTCTCGCTGCTCTCGACGATGTCTCTAATTATGAGGCGGACAGAATAGAAACTGTCAAGACAAGAATCCAGAAGAATCTCAATCAGCACATGGCTGAAGAGAACATAGACAACAACAGATTTGAGCAAGAACTACTCTTCTATATGGAGAAACTCGACATCAACGAGGAGAAAGTAAGACTGGCGCAGCACTGCAAATTCTTCAAAGAAGAGATTGAGAAAGAAGTGATGCAAAAAGGTCGGAAACTCAACTTTATTGGTCAAGAAATAGGTCGAGAAATCAATACCCTAGGTGCTAAGGCACAGCATAGCGAAATCCAACAACTAGTCGTCAAAATGAAAGACGAACTAGAAAAACTAAAAGAACAAATCCTCAATATTCTCTAATTGTGTCCGATACTACCTTAGATTCCAATGGCTATGATATGGTTGTCTTTACTGCTCCATCCGGCGCAGGCAAAACCACTATCGTCAAGCACTTACTCAAAAAATACCCTGACCAGTTGTCGTTTTCTATATCAGCAACGACTCGTCCCAAGAGGGAAAATGAAGTAAAAGAGAAAGACTACTATTTCCTTTCTCCAGAAGAGTTTAAGCAAAAAGCTGCCGATGGAGAATTTATAGAATACGAAGAGGTCTATGAAGACAGATATTACGGCACACTCAAGTCTGAGATAGATAGAATCAAAGCTCAAGGAAAGAAAGTTGTCTTTGATATAGAAGTCAATGGGGCTCAAAACATCAAGGATAAATATGGAGATCGATGTCTCGTCATCTTTGTCAAGCCTCCATCCTTTAGAATCTTGATACAACGACTGACCAAAAGAGGCACAGAAACACCCAAGTCTCTAGAAAAGCGCATCAGAAGGATAAAAAAGGAGTTGCTATTTGAAAACACCTTTGATTTGGTGCTCTTAAACGACGTTTTAGAAATAACCTTAACAGAAGCGGAACAAATTATGGAGTCGCACGTGTTAGGTAAGCAACAATGAATCCGCAGACCAAAACAACAGAGGGAATAACGGTAAGGATCGCCTCCTATTATGAGCCAGGCTCTTCACGTCCGCACAACCAGTACTTTGCCTTTTCTTACGTTGTAGAGATAGAAAACAATAGTCCCTTTGAGGTCCAGTTGATGACCAGATACTGGCTTATCAAGGATGCCAACCAAGACAAAAAAGAAGTCCGTGGAGCTGGCGTCATCGGAAAACAACCTATCATCAAGCCAGGAGAAATGCACCATTATTCATCTTGGAGTCCCCTCGCTACGCCTATCGGGAAGATGACCGGCTATTATTCTATGAAGCGTCTTATGGACGGCAGTAGTTTCAAGGTCTACATTCCAGAATTCCAACTCATAGCAGACTTCCTAAACAACTAAGTCTGTTTAACCTAGCTCCACAACTGGTTAAACACTAGCAAATTCATCACTAAAAGTGACAGTTACTTTGCAAAAGCAAAGTAGACATCCATAGACTAAGGAATAAAATTTGACTCTACATAGCTACAAATATAGCTTATGCTTCTCCACACCTTATTGACCTCTAATGCTAACTTGGATGAGACTATTGCAAGTTATGGCTTATTCGAAGAACTACATCAAAACACGACTTACCTAAGTGATTACATTCAATTAGCGCAAGTAACCTCAAACTCTCCAGTAAATTATATCTCCATCTTAGATTCTGAGAGACAGTATGTTATTTCGGCAGAAGGGCTGAGCGATTTTCCTTTACGAAGAAGAGATTCGGTTTGTCAGTTTACTATAAAAAATAACGAGCCGACTATTATCAACAATCTTAGAGATCATAAGGACACAGCCCACCTAGATGTGTCAAAAGCAAAATTTACCTACTATGCCGGCTTCCCACTAATCAATAAAGAAGGCCTTCCTGTAGGTGCACTCTGCGTGATGGATGTCAAACCAAATAGTTTAGACGACAGTCAACTAAAATCACTTCAGCTTATTTCAAATATTATTATTCAAATATTAGACGCGAGAAGACAACTGATCAAACTGATAAAAGAAATCAATAAAAATTTCAAGCCGGCAGCTTGCTCAGATTTACATTGCTTAAGTGGTGAATTAGCACACTTGCAAAATGAAGTGATCAACACAAAAAATGAACTAAAAACACAAAAAGATAAGCTCAGAATCTCTAACAACGACTTGACACAATTTGCCCATAGGATAGCGCATGACATAAAGGCTCCACTGAGATCCATAAAGACATTCAGTAAGTTGATCCAAAAAGGCAAGGTCCAAGAGACCACTCACAGCAATGCTAATTATTTTGAATACATCAATTCTTCTATCACAGAAGTAGACCGAATGGTCGATAACATTCTAAATATAGCCGACCTAAAAAGTGATGTGCACCCAGAAAAAGTTTCTATATCAGACTTAATAGATAATATAGAAATCTTACTCTTTGATGATTTACAATCAAGATCTGTTACATTAATCAAACCTTCAATAGACGTACAAGTTTTTGGATATGAAGCTTTGCTCAAACAGCTTTTTCAGAACATTATCTCTAATGGCATAAAGTACTCTGACCAGAACAAAGACGCTTTTGTAAAAGTGACCTTTGAACTAATGGAAAAAGATGTGTCGATAAAAATTATGGATAATGGTATAGGTATCTCAAAGCAGGATATAAAGACCGTCTTACTCCCGTTTAAGCGAGCGAGCAATCATAGCGAAGTGGAAGGCCACGGCATCGGGCTAGACACTTGTAAGGTAATCGTCAACGATATGGGTAAAGAATTAAAGCTAGAATCAGAACTAGGTGTCGGGACCACAGTGAGTTTTGAAATACCACTGGGCGCCTCTTAGTAGAAATACGATTTTTTTAAGGGTATTTCTAAAATCTTACCAAGATGCCCACTGCATTGTCGCTTCTTTTAAGTTTTATTTCATAGTCCTGCTCTTGTGTTGTCGATAAGGAAGCATTGTATAAATATAAGTTTCAGAGAAGCGACATATAGCCCTACCACCCTCGTCTAAAGCCCTCTAAGACTATGCCTCCCCTCCCTAATGAGATAGATCAGGCACTTACACCTTACCAATCTGCGTTCACTACAGACCTCCCCCACAATAAAGGCACTGTTTTTGCCCTTAGAACATATAACAAAAATCTGTAATGTGAAGAATCTATCCCAAATCCTCATCGCACTGCTCTTCTGCAGCACCATAGCAGCACAGGAAAAGCCCAATGCTAGTGTTGCCTATATAGAGCAATACAAGGATATTGCCATCTCAGAGATGGACAGAACAGGTATCCCTGCCAGCATCAAGTTGGCTCAGGGCCTCGTAGAATCAGGGGCAGGGAAGAGTACTCTCTCAAGGGAAGCGAACAACCACTTTGGCATAAAGTGTAATGGGGGCTGGACAGGTCCGACTCACTATAGAAAAGACGATGATTATAAAAACGGTAAGCTCATCAAGAGTTGCTTCAGGAAATTTGGCTCACCTCACGAGTCTTATATCGCCCATAGTGACTTCCTCACCACACAGAGAAGATACAGCAGCCTATTTGAACTTGCCCATATAGACTACTACGGCTGGGCGCACGGCCTCAAAAAAGCAGGCTATGCCACAGACCCTAAGTATGCCCATAAGCTAATCGATGTGATAGAGAAGTATCAGCTCTTTAGATACGATGACAAAGAGACCGTCATCATTGCTGACGAAGGGTCTAAAAGGAAAACCAAGTCTACACAAAATAATAGACCGACACAGACTGATCCAGCACCTCCTTCTACTGTACTCGCGTCAGCAGAGAATCAACCTAGGTCCAAGCGGAGTAGAAAAAGAAAAAACTCAGTCAGTCACTTCTCTCAAGCGAGACTGGCCTCTGCGAAAACCCACCGTGTAGGTGAAGGCGAGACCTTGGCCACTATTGCTAAGACTTATAAGCTAGAAGAAACCAGCCTAAGATTGCGTAACAGAATTCCTCGAGATGCGCAGCCTCTGCCAGGGGAGAAGATCAATCTCAGAAAGAAGATCAGCATCCTTAAGCGTCCAAAGTTTACCCGTGTACCAGAAGAAGGTGTGCTGGCCTCTGCGGATGATTATTTGTTCTAAAACTCAACTGTCGGCTTCAACTTAATAAGATTACGATCGACAAAAAATTCTACGACGTCATCACTTAACGTAATAAATGACATACAGATAGGATCGGGCAACAAGCGCGGTCTCTGATACTCTGTATAACAAATTTGATTTTCAGCGGTCCATTTCCACTCAAACAAGGAGATATCGTCCTCATTCTTTTCCTTAATCATAAACAAGCCCGTCTCAGAAAAGTAAGACAACTTCTGATCAGCCTCTTCAAGCAGAATTCCATTCTCCGCTACCGTTACCCAAGATTTGCTGAGTAACTGCGTATAGTCATCGTTTGATATTTTTTCCATTCGCTTACCGAAGTATTGGAGACTATATCCTGTCGTAGGATTTTCTAAAACAAAGGAAAGATTATCACCAAGGACAGTAATTTCCTTCATCTGACTATTGTTAGGTAAGCCCTCTATCGTCTTGTCATCAGTAAAGGTAAAATCTTGAAAATAATAGGCAGATTGATCCTCAGGCCCAAGGGCGCCCCTGTCGTGAATCAAGACTCTATTATCTGGAGTAAACTCTACAAACATCAGTCCTGACAAGGTGGTCACATCCCAATGGCCTATGAGTTCTGATTGTACAATTTGCTGCTCGGCTAAGTCATCGGGTACACAACTGGATATGGTCCATAGCATACAAATGAGTATAACTAGTCGCGGATAATGCATCTAGGAAAATTGATCGGTGATAAAATATCACACCCTTGACATAAATGTATATAGACTAGGGTAACGACTAAAGTTAAGATAGAGCAAGTGGCTGATTTTTGACAAAATTTATGGCTATCCTCTACTCTATATCAATGATTTACATATTCAGATAATTATATTTTACCCAACTGCTGTAGTTCTAGGTAAATAGCCAGCGTCCTAAGTAAATGTTAAATTCCGAAGGAGACCTGACTTGCTGTATTACAAAAGTCTAGATTTGACAAAAGTTCTTTTATTTATTTATTATCAAGAAAGGTTGAGGGATATGGCCCTATGACACCTTAGCAACCAGTCATTCATTTGACACTGGTGCTAATTCCATCTCTTCTAGTAAAAAATTACAGAAGAGAAAGATGACCAATTAAGACGTTTTCTGCGCGCAGTGACTTCTTCCATTCTTGATACCAAAAATATCAACTAATGGAAAACAAACACTTTGAAACACTATCGATACGTACGCAAGCGCAGGCTTCTAGCCATCGGGAACATTCCGTTCCGTTATACCTTACCTCCAGTTTTACTTTTGACAATGCAGAACATGGTTCAGCTCTATTTAAAGGGACAGAAGAGGGTAATCTCTATTCTAGATTCTCTAATCCTAATACAGATGAATTTACAAAAAAGCTTTGTGCCTTAGAGAATTATGAAGATGGCGTGGCCACAGCCTCTGGAATGGCCGCAGTATATGCCAGCTTAGTCGCATTCTTAGAGCAAGGAGATCACATTATAGCCTCTAAAAACTCCTTTGGCAATACGCTGTATATCATACAGAACATCCTGCCTAAGATGGGAGTATCCTACTCACTCATAGATCTAGATGATAAGGAAACCTGGGCACAGTCGGTAAGAGCAAATACGAAGCTTCTATACCTAGAGACACCTGCTAACCCAACACTTAAGATTGCAGATCTCAATTTTATTTCTGAGCTATGTAAAGCCAACGGTATAATTTCTATTGTTGATAATTGCTTTGCTACACCCTACTTACAGAAGCCCTCAGATTTCGGTATTGACATATCTATTCATTCTGCAACAAAATACATCGATGGTCAAGGAAGAGTATTAGGAGGCGCTATCCTAGGAAATTCCGAGCATATCCAACCCTGTTACGAATTCCTACGAAGGACGGGAGGTTGTCTCTCCCCGTTCAATGCTTGGATCTTATCTAAAAGTCTAGAAACCCTTGCCATCAGAATGGAACGCCATTGTCACAATGCTATGGCTATTGCGACTTGGCTAGAAAACAATCCGGTTATAGATAAGGTCTATTATCCATTTCTAAAGAGTATGGAAAACTATGATCTAGCCAAACAACAGATGAAATTAGGGGGTGGCATTGTAGGTTTCAATTTTAAAGGAGAAGCCTCTATGGCTTTTGAATTTCTCAACAATCTAAAACTGCACAGCCTCACCGCCAACTTAGGAGATTCTAGATCTATAGCAACACACCCTGCCTCTACCACTCACTCCAAACTTAATGCGGAACAACAAAAAGAAGCCGGCATAAACCCCAACTTTATCAGACTATCGGTCGGTCTAGAACATGTTGATGACCTGATAGCAGACATTGATCAATCCTTAAAAAAAGCAAATGAAAAAATTTAAAATAAAAGAACTCCATCTCGAGTCTCAAGAAAAAATCAGCGACGTAGAAATAGCCTATCAGACCTTTGGTGAACTGAACGATGACAAATCCAATGTCATCTGGGTATTCCATGCTATTTCTGGAGACACGGATGTCCCTACTTGGTGGTCAGGGCTATTCGGGAAAGAAAAATTATTTAATCCAGAGTCGCATTTTATAATCTGCGCTAACTGTATAGGTTCACCATATGGCTCTAGTCGACCACAAAATTTTAGCTTCCCTCAGTTTACAATCAGAGACCTTGTCAAAACTTATATAAGCTTAGCAGATTCCTTGGGCATAGACTCTATTCATACTATCATAGGAGGTTCCTTTGGAGGATACCAAGCGCTGGAATTTTCATATAGCTTTCCAGGTGCCATCAATCATATGATTCTTCTGGCTTCTAGTTCTAGAGAGTCCGCTTGGGGGATCGCTGTACATGAGGCACAAAGGATGGCCCTCAAGGCAGATGCTAGTTTTGGCGAGGAAGGGGGAGGTGTCGAAGGCCTTAAAGCAGCCAGAGCACTAGGCCTCCTAACCTATAGAACTAGCGAAATATTGATCAAGAATCAAACCGACGAAGAGTACACTTTAGATGAGTATAAGGCCTCTAGTTACATAAAATACAAAGGCGATAAATTCAGCAAAAGATTCGACTCACTTTGTCTCTATTACTTGACCAAGTGTATTGACTCACATAATATTGGCAGAAAGCGGGGAGGTGAAGTAAAGGCTCTCCAAAGCATTACTATCCCGACTTTGATCATAGGATTTACAACTGATCTTCTAGTACCAATCGCCTCACAAAAATTTCTTGCAAGTCATCTACCTAAGGCTTACTTCTCTGAAATAAATTCTAAGTATGGGCACGATGGATTCTTAATGGAACATCAAAAAATAACGGCTAGCATCCAAAAATTCTATAAAAACACAAGTTCTGGTTTTAAGAAAAGAACACTCCTTAAGTTTGGAGGCAGTTCCCTTTACGGCACACGGCAAATCAATAACCTGCTCAATATCATTCGGTCAGAGTCACAAAAAAATCCTATCGCACTTGTCGTCTCAGCAAGAGGCAAGACCACCGACAAACTAATCGAATTATATAATCTTGCTAAAAATGGCCAAGACTACTCTAGTCATTTCGACGACTTTGTGCGCTACTCCAAGCAAGATGTTGAAGAAGTGCATATCGATACTGAACTAAGAGAACTAAATCAAATACTGCTTGCTATAAAGACTCTAAAACTAAAATCTGATATCGCAAGAGATAAGGTTCTGGTATATGGTGAACTACTTTCAGCTTCTATTATTGCTGCCCTCCTCGAGAATAATAATTATAAATCAGAGGTCATAGATGCTAGAGATTGTCTGATCTGTGACGAGGTAGACAGTAGATATGAGATCAACTTATTACAAAGTAAAGAAGCTACATTAAAAAAATTCGAATCTGTACATCCAGAAAGCATTCCTGTTATAACAGGTTATATAGCCAGAAATCAAGAAGGAGAACCTATCACTCTAGGAAGAAATGGAAGCAACTATAGTGCTTCCCTTTTTGCTAGTTTTTTGCATGCAGCGGAGGTACAAAATTGGACTGATATAGATGGCATCTATAGTGCAGATCCTTCCAAAGTTTCTAGCGCCTTGAAGATAGACAAGATGAACTATACAGAGGCCAATGAGCTTGCCACGTTCGGCATGAAGCTACTACACTACAAAACTATCCTTCCATTAAAAAAATCAAAAATACCCTTAGTCATACGATCTACTATGGAGCCACTTAAGACCGGAACACGGATCGATCAGGTAGGTGGAGAAAAAGGGATTAAAGCAGTGACGAGCATTAATGATATTGCTCTAGTGACTATAGAAGGCAATCAACTTTCGCCGGACATCGGCATAGATGCTAGAATATTTACTTGCCTACAAGCACAAAATATTAAAGTCAAAATGATAACGCAAGCCTCTACAGACAACGGTATCGGATTAGTAATTTCTGCAGCCGAAGCGGAAAAGACAAGGCGCCTCCTTCACAAAGAATTTGACCGAGAACTGTCCTTGGGTACTATTCTCTCTATTGACGTCAATACCGAAGTAGGACTTGTTGCTATTATCGGAAGACATAATTTTTCACTAGAAAAAGCTATTTCGATCCTAAGGAGAAATAAGATATGGATGCATCTTATCAGCAATAGCATTACAGGTAAGAATATTTCATTAGTCATCGACGAAGCACATCTGCCGCAAGCCGTTAAGCTTGTTCACAAGGAGGTCTATAATGTCGCATAGTATGTCCACCGTATCAAAAAAATAGCAAAGATCAATATAGAAACTTGAGGTCTTACTCTTCTTGCTTAAAGTGATTCCAGCCCTGCGCTTTTAGTGGATGGATATTACCCCCGTTGGTGTGGAGGGTGACTCCGTCTTTAGCATCTGTGATCTCTCCAATTATGTAAGTACTGGGCATCAACCTGATTTTTTCTAGGTCTGCTTCTTTTATAGTGAACAGAAGCTCATAATCCTCACCACCATTGAGTGCTGTGGTGACTGGATCGAGTTGAAACTTCAAGGCCAACAATTGGGCTTCTTGATTAAGTGGAATCTTAGTCTCCTCGATATAGGCGCCTACCCCTGAAGCCTTGCAAATGTGCATCAGATCAGAGGCCAACCCATCAGATACGTCTATCATCGCTGTCGGCACAAGCTGGGCCTTATCAAAATGGTCTATCATATCCTTACGGGCCTCTGGCTTGAGTTGTCGCTCGAGAACATACTTCTGTTCTTCTAGATCAGGCTGTATCCCAGGGTTATCGAGATACAATTGCTTTTCTCTTTCTAAGATTTGCAATCCTAAGTAAGCGCCTCCCAGATTGCCACTCACACAGAGAATATCTCCTTTCTGCGCTCCAGAGCGATATGTAAGTTTTTCTTCCTGAGTCGTGCCGATAGCTGTGACGCTGATGGTCATCCCGCGCGGAGAAGACGTCGTATCACCGCCTACCAAGTCTACACCATAGATTCTGCAAGCTTCCTTTATCCCTGCATAGAGTTGCTCTAGTGCCTCCACAGAGTATTTGCTAGAGATAGCTATAGAGACCGTGACCTGGTGTGGTCGAGCATTCATTGCATAGATATCAGAAAGATTGACAACAATCGCCTTGTACCCTAGATGCTTAAGTGGGGAGTATATCAGATCAAAATGTATCCCTTCTACAAGCAAGTCTGTCGAAACCACTATGGGCGCATCTCCATACATCAGCACGGCTGCATCATCCCCTATACCGACTTTGGTGGTAGGGTTGCGGCGTTGAAAATCCTTAGTCAGATGATCTATAAGACCAAATTCTCCGAGTGTATTGACGTCTGTTACTTTTTTTGTCATAAGACCTTGTGTAGTGAGGATGTGAATGTGAGGGTAAAGATAAGATTTGTCTAAGGGTTTAAGGGTTTAAAGGTTTAAGGGTCTAAGGGTTTAAAGGTTTAAGGGAGGTCTTGAGGTTTTAGGGTTTAAGGGTTTAAGGGTTTAAAGTTTAAGGGTTAAAGGTTTCGAGGTCTCAAGGTTTCGAGGTTTGAAGGTCCCGTGCACCTTGTCGCCTTTTTATGCCTTGAGACCTTGACGCCTCTTTAAGGTTTGGAGGTTTCGAGGTTTAAAAATCCCGTAGGTTCACCTTGTAGCCTTTCAGCCTTGATACCTTGACCCCCTTTTAACCTTTCCTCCTTTAAACCTTTCTGCCTTTACACCTTTCCGCTTTCCTCCCTTACACCCCCTCCATTGCTGCTTTCCAGAGGCTATCGGTGACAGGTGGTGTAATCTCAAAGTCGACCATTCCGGCATTGAGTTCTTTGAATTGTATGCTGTAGGCGTGGAGGTGGATACTCCTGTCCTTATTGCCTCGTCTTGCACCATACTTCACATCTCCTTTGATAGGGAAGCCTACTTCGGCTAGTTGGGCTCTGATCTGGTGGAATCGGCCCTTTTTGAGGGAGACTTCTAAGAGACTATAACGGTCAAGAGCTTTGACAAGCTTACAGGTCAAGGAAACTTCGGAGACGGTCTTTCCAGGCATAGGGTCTTTGGTGAGTCTCGCCTTCTTATTCTTTTTATCATGGTAGTGATAGTGAGACAGTTCGGTGAGCTTCTCATTCCAGACACCTTCGACGAGAGCTAGATAGGTCTTGGTGACTCTACCTGCATCCTGCTCCTTGATATAATGGGCTGTAAAGTCAGAACTCTTGGAAAAAAGGACTAAGCCGCTGACGGGTCTATCCAGTCGCGTCAATATATGTAAGGCTTTCTTCTGATAAGCCTCTAAGAGATTTTGTAAGGATTCATCCCCTCTCTCGCTTTTCTGCGAAATCTGTCCACTGCTCTTGATGGCAAGCAGAAACTTCTTGCTAGAGGCTATAATCCGAGTCTTTGCGTCCATACTAATCTTCTATTTCTTCGTAGTCCGTAAACTCTCCTTCTTTAAGATCTTTAGAGTCATTTTCGTCAATAGTCTCCACTTTTGATGCCGGCATTATGAGCCGATAACCCAGAAAAATCAAAAAACCAATAACCAATAATTTCATATAGCAATCAGATGTGACAAGTATTTTACCTTATTGTCTGTCAGCGGCTAAAAATTTGACAAATTGTAGACATAACAGAACCAATAAGTTGCCTTGTATCGAAGATTAAAATTACATTTGTTTTGACTTTAACACCCTTAAATATTCTATCGCCCCGGAGATCTTCGATCATCGGGGTTTTTTTATGCCCCTAAATGAGGGTGAAATTAGACCTTTTAATGTCTATAACCATTCCTCTTGACTGCTCTCTACTCTGTACAATAAATAATTCTTTAGCATCAAGCATTGCTCATAGGCGATATCAGGAATCCTTAAGGCACCAGAAGCTGTATGTAAGACCAAACTCGCTAAACCCCTCCTACGCTGAAAAGGTGTCTGTAATAGGCGCACACTCTGCATCTTATGCAACAACATCTTCGTTGCAGAGCTTCCCCAAGTGCCTCCAGTAATCAATAAGAGATTATCACTGAGTGCATAAGTCTTCTTCTTGTAACTCAAGTGAGCTGAGATCATCATAATGATATACAGCAATACGACACAGATCAGAAAAGTTTGCTTGTCCAGATAGTATAGCCCTCCGATAAGTGGGACAAAAAAGATCGTCCTCCAAAACATCTTCTTATATCGATAATAGGAATGGACCCCATAACGAGCCACTTCACTAAGCTCATTGATTCTATCCTTAAATAAGTAACTCTCTACTTGGTCAAGATTCTGAGCCGTCATTCCCGCGACCTGGAGTGCACGCTTATCATTGACCGCTTGGCTACTGGCTTGGTTGAGTTTCATCTGGTAGATGCTCCCCCATTTCTGTAATAGATTCTGCGACCACGTCATCAACTGGATTTTGGCATCCTTGGCTGCATGCTCTCTTCTATTGAGTAAGCCCGACTCTACTACAAAGCCATCATCACTCTGCCGATACATCTTCAGATCATAATACTTCAAGACTGTCCTAATTAGGGAGATCATAAAAGCAACTATCATAAAGAGGACCATTACTACACCGATAGCTATCAGACTGGTCGCCAATAATTCTTCTGTCGGCACATAGTCTTCCATCTGCTCTTCTACATCCAAGCCCATCTCCGTCAGGTTATCCCAGATCCAGAAAAAGAAAAAGATAATCAAGCCACCTGAGCGCAGATGATTGGCCGTTACGCCTACCTTAAGCAGCTGCGGGATGGTCAGATGGAAAATGACTTCTTTCTGTGATTTGGATTTCTGTATTGTTCCTTCTGCACTGAGAGTCTCCGCTCTCTCTGCGCTGCGATTCTCTAAGATGTGTGCACTGAGAGCTGAGGCCATCTGATGATTGAGGGCATTGAGTTGTAGCTCACTACCTGCACTACCTGCCGTATCCATATTGAGCTTGACGACATTAAGCAGTCTATGCAAAAGATTCTGCTCAAAATTGATAGACTGTATTCTATCAAAAGGAATCTCTAAAGTAGATTGTTTGAAAACGCCTTTCTTGACAATAAGTTTGTCTTCTTTGATATAGAAAAAATATTTAAAAAAGGAGATGATACTGTAGATACCACCAAAGAGCGCCACAGCTCCAGCAAAGTACATCAACATATCACCTTTCTTAGAACTGCCGCCAAAAAGCACAACGATCAGAAAAGGAAAAAGCTGTCTTATGAGCACCTTATACAATCGATAAGCGATCATTAATATAGCCGCATAGGATTGGCGACGCGGAATAGAAAAATCTAAGTCTATCGCCTCATTCCTGTTCATCACTAGCCAAAGTCTTTTTTACGATAAACTCCTTGAGATCATTGGCTGTGGTCGGGTCGAGGCCAGGAATCACCAGATCACTTGCTCCGCCTCCCGCTGTAAAAACCTTAAGCTTAGATACATTATAACGGCGCTCAACTGGGCCTTGATCTATACTGACATGCTGGACTCTATTGAAGGGCACCGTTGTCATTTGCTTCCACAACCACCCAGATCGGTAAAGGATATCTTGCTCTCTCAAGGCATAACCCATATGCGCATAGCGTTTGGTGATGCTCACATAAGACCACAATATATAGAGTAAGTATAGCACTGGGACCACATAAAACAAGCCTAGTCTCGCTTGCTCTGGCAGAGGCTCTATAGAATGCCCTACAAAAAGTAAGCCTATGAGCACACCCACAACAAGTAAAGTAAAAACTCTTATGATGACGAGCACCTTTCGATAGCGCCATTCCAAGGGTTGGAAAACGAGATTATCTACCTTGGGTAAGGTCTCTAAGGCCACTTGTGTATTACTGAACGACTCCATCTGGCTTGGAAGATAAGGCCTTGGCAACATCCTCTTGTAGGTTTTCGAGGATTTTTCGACAAGACTTCAGATTATTCACACCATCCTTGGACATAATCAGATACTTGGCGGATTGCTTAAGGGATAAGCCGTGCTCAGCATAGTTGGTATTGATATGTTCCATCAACTGACCGAAAAACGGTGTCTCGTAAAAAGACGACTGCGGGTTGGCTACAAAATAGCAGCGCATCTTACGACTCTTCAGAGAGAGGCGTTCTATACCGATCTCCTTACAGATCCATCGGCAACGTATCCCATTAAAGAGTTCTTCTACTTGAAAAGGGATAGGACCAAATTTGTCTTTGACTTTATTCTTAAATGCCATCAGCTCTTCTTCCTTGCTGATCTTGCCCATCTCATTATAGAGATTGAGACGTTCCTGTATGACATTGATATATTCATCTGGGATCAACATCTCGACATCAGCATCAACTTCTACATCATAGACCCAAGCTCGCTTTTCTTCTTTTTCTTCTTTAAATAAATCCTTGAATTCGTTATCCTTCAACTCGTAGATGGCCTCCTCTAGGATTTTCTGATAAGTCTCATAACCGATATCTGCGATAAAGCCACTTTGCTCCCCACCTAAGAGATTTCCTGCCCCCCTAATATCCAGATCCTTCATTGCGATATGGAATCCGCTACCAAGATCTGAGAATTCTTCTAGTGTCCTCAATCGCTTCCGCGCATCTGTCGTCAAGGTAGATACTGGTGGTGCAAAAAGGTAGCAATAAGCTTTCTTATTGGACCGACCCACCCGACCTCTCAACTGGTGCAAATCACTCATCCCAAAGTTCTGGGCATTGTTGATGATGATGGTATTGGCATTAGGGATATCAAGTCCTGTCTCGATAATGTTGGTGCAGACAAGCACATCATACTGCCCCTCTATAAAACTGAGCAATGTTTTCTCTAAGTCCTTGGACTCCATCTGCCCGTGCGCCATCTTGACTTCTAGGTCTGGACAGAGTCGCTTGACCATTGCTGCAATATCGGGTAAGCTCTTCACTCTATTGTGTACAAAAAATACTTGTCCTCCTCTAGTAAACTCATAATAGATGGCTTCCTTAATCAACTTATCATTGAACACCCGGCGCTCTGTATGGATGGCTTGCCGATTGGGTGGCGGTGTTCGCATCACAGAGAGATCCCTTGCTGCCATCAATGAAAACTGTAAGGTTCTCGGTATAGGCGTAGCTGTAAGCGTCAGTGTGTCGACATTGACTTTGAGGTTTCTAAGTTTTTCCTTTGCGGCTACCCCAAACTTTTGTTCCTCATCGATAACGAGTAAGCCAAGATCCTTGAACACTACTTTTTTGTTGAGCAATGCGTGGGTACCGATAATCAAATCGAGCTGACCAGCTTCTAATCGCTTATATATTTGTGTCTTTTCTTTCGCTGTTCTAAATCTGTTGACATAATCCACATCTACACCAAACTTTCCTAGACGATCTCCAAAAGTCTTAAAGTGCTGGAGTGCTAGGATGGTTGTCGGCACGAGTATGGCTACTTGTTTGCCACCCAACACGGCTTTCATTGCTGCTCGCACCGCGATCTCTGTTTTACCAAAGCCGACATCGCCACATATAAGCCTATCCATCGGGTGCTCCTTCTGCATATCTTCTTTGACAGCTATAGTCGCCTCATACTGGTCTGGCGTATCCTCATAGATAAAGGAAGCCTCGAGTTCGTTCTGTAAGTGCCCATCTTCGGGAAAAGCAAAGCCTTTAGACGACCGCCGCTTAGCATACAGTTGTATAAGCTCGTGGGCGATATCCTTAATTTTCTTTTTGGTCTTACGCTTGAGATTCTTCCACGCTTCACCTCCTATTTTACTGAGTCGAGGTGGCGTGCCTTCTTTACCGACGTAGCGTGATATTTTGTGGAGAGAATTTATTCCCACATATAGGACATCGTTATTAAGATAAATTAATCGCACAGACTCTTGATCGTGCCCATTGATGTGCAGCTTCTCCAACCCACTATACCGTCCGATACCGTGATCAATATGCGTTACAAAATCTCCTGGCTTGAGTTCCTTGAGCATCCTTAAGCTCATCGCCGCCTCCTTAGTAAAACCCTTCTTGAGTCTAAATCTATGGAATCGCTCAAAGATTTGATGATCTGTATATAATGCTACATTCAGATCTTTGTCGATGTATCCCGAGTGGATGGCTTTGGCAATAGGATGAAATTCTACCTTGGCGCCGAGGTCCTCGAAAATGTTATAGAATCTTTCTATCTGGCGATTATTTTCTGTCAGAATAAAAGTTTCTATGCCTTCTTTATCTGTCTTCTCTAGATCCTCAAGCAGCAATTTGAAGTTTTTATTGAAGCTCGGTTGCGGGCTAGCATTGAATTTTATTTCTTCTTCTACCTGAACTTTGACAGCACCTTCTTTGAGCAGAAGGACATCGTGGCCATCCATTTCTCCGACGACTGTTTCTGGAAGAATAAAAGCTCGGTCATCGAGAATTTTCTTGAGATCTTCGTCATCACTGTGCTTAATCTGCTCAGCATAGGCCGCCGCCTTTTCTTTGCAGGCCGACAACTTTTCTACCAGCATATCGACATCCTTGATCCAGAGGCAAGCATCTTTCGGAAAGACCTTAAACAGGGAAATCTTCTGATCTTGAGAAAAGCGATTACTCACATTGGGAATAATGGCCACCTTGGCAATATTTTTAAGCGATAGCTGGGTCGTCGGATTAAATAAACGGATACTCTCTACCTCCTCATCAAAGAGCTCCACCCTATAAGGCCACTCATTGCCAAATGAAAAAATATCGATGATCCCTCCACGGATAGAGAACTGCCCCGGCTCATACACAAAGTCTTGCCGCTCAAATCCATACTCCACTAGAAACTCTATGATGGTATCGACATCTAGATTTTCGCCCTTAGCAATATGGATTTTCTGTGATTCGAGGTGTGAGGGATCTACTACCTTCTCAAAGATGGCCTCCGGATAGGTGACCATAATTTCGTTTTTGTGATACTGTGCCGAGAGCTTATTGATCGACTCGGTACGAATGAGGACATTGTTATTGTCAATTTCTTCAAAGAGTCCGGGCCGTCTAAATGAATCTGGAAAGAACAATACAGATTGCTTGGTGCTGATCTGATCAAGGGTATTCTGTATGTAGGCGGCTTCTTCTTTGTCAGTAGCGATAAAGAGATGAGACTTGTCATTTTGTCCAAATATAGAAGCCAAGACAAAGCACTCCTGAGCGCCTCTCATTCCTGATAATAAAAGACGTGAAGGTTGATCCTTGTCCAACCCACTGATTATGCTCTTGACTCTCTCTGAAGTAGCATACTTCTCAAGGAGTCTCTCCAAATTATCCACGTGTGCTTATGTATGCTCAATATAACGTAGGCACCCTCAGAGGGTTGTACCCCGTCCTCTCGAAAGTGTAATAACTGTAGGTGGATTCTGCGACTATACGTGCTCAGCGCTAAGCCTAAGCCCAATCCATAGCGTAGACGAATGCTGTCCCTAGAAAAGGCAACATCACCCAAAACCACTCAGGAAGGAAGATCAAGAACAGGATAGTCCCTATTAATGATATCAATGTCATCATCCAATATTTCCCTCTGGCGTTAGTCTGTGAACTCATCGTTTTATTTGAATTATGGCACAAAGATATACCTATTTGCGGCATTGTTAAAAGCTGGGGTGGAGATATTGAGTGCATAGGTTTTTTAGTGCAGAGTGAGGTTAGTCCATAGTTGGTTAGTGCATAGTGCATAGTTTTTACTTTGAGCCAGAGGTTGAGAAGGTCCAAAATCCTAAAATTCCTCTTATCAATAAATCCTAATTCAGACATACAACCCAGCGCATCAGCCGCAAACCGCTATTTTTAAGGCCGATGCAGATAGAGTCTACACATAAGCGCTTTCCGGCTAAGCTTCTCCTCTTTGGAGAATATACGGTCATCTCTGGAGGTGCAGCGCTGGCTATACCCTATCCACAATATGCAGGGCAGTGGGAAAAGAGGACAGAAAAGTCTGACTTGGGTGCCTTTTGGGGTTATTTGAAGACTATAAAGGGCTGTAATCTGGATAAAGTGGCGCAAGCAGAGCAGGAAAATTGGGTTTTTGAGGCCAATATTCCATTAGGATATGGGCTTGGGAGCTCAGGAGCGCTGAGTGCTGCGGCTTATACGAGTTTCTTCGAGGAGAAAGAGCTGGGCTTGATGGCACTAAAAGAGCGCCTGGCCCAAATCGAATCTTTCTTTCACGGGCAGAGTTCAGGACTCGATCCCCTTGTCAGCTATACGGGGCAAGCGGTCTATGTACAGGATGAACAGATCACGACCCTTAATCCGCCTACCCTACCACCTAGCTTGACCCTCTACGATAGTGGGCTATCTAGAAATGGGAAGCCGCTCATCCAAGCCTATATGCAGCGAGTGGAGACGGAGCCTGATTTTGTCACCGCGGTCGAGCAATTGAAAGGGCTCAACGAAGTGGCAATCAGCAAGTTGATAGATGGAGAGGATATCAGTGAGGTATTTGAGAAGATCAGTCGATTGCAGTTGGAGCACTTTAAGGCGATGATCCCTAAGGCAGTTTATTCTATATGGGAGCAGGGACTAGATGAGGGGAAGTATATGAAGTTGTCAGGTGCTGGAGGTGGGGGGTGTTATTTGTGCTATGAAATTTAATGGGCACACTGCATTGAGGTTTGCAAACCTCGAAGAGCGGTTGCAGAGTCTCCTTGCTACCACATCATCCTACAAATCCTGAAATCCTAAGAATCCTAATTTTGACAGGAGTGTATGTGAAACTCCGCCTATTGGTTGCTTCAGTATTCTACCATTTGCCACTAAGGACAATGGTGCGACGTCTTGAGCTTCTTATAGGAACAAAGAACTTTATATATCGTTAGACCAACAGAATCTTTTAATTATACTATTATGCGAACTACCCTCTTTTTATTTATTCTTACTCTACTCGCCGCTTGCTCCACTGATAATAATGCGTCGTCAGGCCTAGTAGGATTTATGTCTGATGACGAGTTCTTTCCTAATGTTACGCCAGAGCTCAGGCCATTTTATATGGCATTCGAGCAGGAGGCAGCAGAAAGAGGCATCGACATTGATCTTACTATAGAAGGCATCACTGGCAACATCGTC
>CALBWK010000018.1 GCA_937969415.1 uncultured Saprospiraceae bacterium
GATCGCTCAGGAACAATAGATATTCGCCAGCTTCAGACAGGTATCTATCTGGTTACTCTTGAAGGTAGCGATAGATCGCATACGACTAAGTTGATAAAGCAGTAGTACGAGAAGAAAAGATTTAGAAAGTGGGTAGTTGTGCGCAGCTATCCACTTTTTTTGTGGTAAGATGAGTAGATGTTAGTTTACCGAAAGGTGATTTTCAGGGTAAAGAGAAAGGCGTAAATTAAGGTGAGTAGAATACTAAATGCTCCGAATACGATCATCGTCTCATGGCTAACATATAAGAACATTGCTGAGATAATTGCGAAAATGGCAAATGAAGATTTCCCAGCTTTACTTTTGATTTCAAAGAATGAAATAGTCGTAAGGATTAAAAATAGAAACCCAGACACTAATCCAAATAGAGTTTCGTTATCGCAATTTTGCTGACAGAAGATGAAAATTGTTATAATAGAGATAGCTGTAAGTATTAGAAAAGCATTAGACATTTTTACACCATGAGGTGGTAGTATGTATTTGTATTTAGGATGCTTTCTTATGACAGAGTAGAAGAGCGCTGTGCCTGCCCAGGTAACGGTAAGGTAAAGTAAGGCAAAGCTACCCCAGATGAGAGTAGCTTTCCAAAAAAGAATCATTAGGATTACTCTTCCGAATGTCCACTCCATTTTAAATCTTTTAAATCCTCTAGCGACAAAAAATCTAACAATTGGATTTTCATTTTTTAAACTAAATAATAGATTATTTTTTGCATCGTCGTCAAAAGGATCTTCTGCAAGTGCATTAAAACTCATCTCTTTTATAAAAGATATGTTAGGGCGATGTGTAGTGTCTAGTTGTGTAAATAGACTTTGGAGCATAGTGGATTGGGGGTGGAGTTGTAATCCTCTTTCGATGGTTTCTTTTGCTTTGGATTGATTGTCATTTTTTAAGAAGTGTAGTGTTCGAAGAAAAAAATTATTGATAGAATTAGGATCTAATTCTTCAGCGATTCTTAGATGGTGGTCTGATTTTTTTATATCGCCTGCTTTAAATAACATAACTGCAGCGTAGGTGTGTTGATAGTCTTTTTCAGGGTCAAGTTCTATGGCCCTTAGAACAGCTTGTAGACCCTCTGCTGGTTTTTCTAAGTTAGAATAGATTTTTGCTAGTAGATAATGTAATTGTGCATTGTTTGGATATTCATTTAGTTTTGACTTTATTAACTCAAGTGCCTTATCATAGCCACCTAGAATTAACTGACAATATGTGTACACTGAACAATACTGAGATACCGTTATAATTGAAGGGCTATACTTAAGTTCACCTAATGTCTCAAGGGCAAGTTCATATCGTCCAGATTCATATAAAACACCAGCCTTTTCAACTACGTCTATTTCTAAGTGAATGCTATTCATCTCCATAATTGTCTCTTAGGTTT
Organism: uncultured Saprospiraceae bacterium; assembly: GCA_937969415.1. GTDB lineage: Bacteria > Bacteroidota > Bacteroidia > Chitinophagales > Saprospiraceae > RFSX01. The sequence goes on from CALBWK010000018.1 coordinate 1,421, forward strand.
TTAAATTAAGAAAACTTATTGTTTGAAGGTTATAGATAGGGGAGTATAGTGGTAGTGCAATCGGAATAGTTGACTGAGAATATGCTCTACTGCTGAATTTGTCTAGATAACAGGAGTGGTCAGCACTACTGAAACCATAGTGATGGGTGCAATAGTCGAATTTAGGCCAAAGAAGAATGATGTAATATGGCGACATTTTGGTTTAACTCCTTATCCGTTTCAATTTTCTCGAAACATTGTGTAGAATTATTTTATACTTTTGAATTATGAACGTAAACTATATACATAGTACTAATAACATAAACACAATTTGGTGGTGGAGCTTTTTAGATCATATATCTGGGAAGTAATACTGCTATATAATAATATATACAAAGGCTCGCTTCTCGCGAGCCTTTTTTTTTGCCCTAAAGTCAAATAATGAGCCATAAAATACATACACAGCACAAGGAGTATCTCTCCGATTTGCATACACCAGTATCCATCTATAATAAATTGCGGGACAATTATCCAGGGGCTCTACTCTTTGAGAGTACTGATTATCATAATAGAACAGATAATAAAAGTTTTATCTGTATAGAGCCTATGGCCAATTTTGAAGCGAGACATAATACGTATACCTGCCAGATAGCGGATAATCCGAAAGAATCTAAAGTCGCGAAGCATACTTCTGAGATCGCACTCAGTTTTAAGAAATTTCTCTCTTCGTTTGAGCCAGTAAAATCAGATTTTTACATCAATACTCAAGGGCTCTGGGGCTTTTCTTCATTTGAGTCTGTACAGTATTTTGAAGATATAGCGTTCAATACCAGCGCCGATATTATTAAGGACAATCCTGACCTTAAGTATCAATTGTTTAGATACATTATCATTTTTGATCATTTCAAAAAATCGCTTTTTATAGTAGAACATTCCTTTGAAGAAAAGAGGAGTAAGGCCGGAATCGATAAGGTATTTGATAAGATCAAAGCTAATGGTTACAGCCATTTTCATTTTGAGGCCACAGGAGAAGAAACCTCTACTATAACTGATCAGCAGTATATGGATATGGTGTCTCAGGGCATTGAGCACTGCAAATTAGGAGACACTTTTCAAGTTGTGCTGTCTAGAGAATTTCGACAAAATTTTACAGGGGATGATTTTACACTATACCGGTGTTTGCGCAATGTGAATCCTTCACCGTATCTGTTTTATCTTGATTATGGAGATTTTAAAATATTGGGATCCTCACCTGAATCTCAGTTACAAGTTTCTGACAATGTTGCAACCATCAATCCTATAGCTGGTACGGTAAGGCGATTAGGTAATCACGAAGAAGATAAAGCTCGAGCAGATGCTTTAAAGGCGGATCCCAAAGAGATGTCAGAACATGTTATGCTCGTTGATCTGGCTAGAAATGACCTTAGTAAGAGCAGTAGCAAAGTCGAGGTAGAAACCTATGCAGAAATTCAGTATTTCTCTCAGGTCATTCATTTGGTTAGCAAAGTTAATGGACACATCCGTGACAAGAAATCTGGTGTTGATATATATGCCGACACCTTTCCTGCGGGCACGCTCAGTGGTGCGCCTAAGTATAAAGCTCTTCAGATTATTAACGAAAATGAAAGCAATACACGTCATTTCTATGGCGGTGCTGTAGGTTTTTTCGGATTTGATGGCAGTGTCAATCACGCTATTATCATACGATCAATCCTCAGCAAGAATAATGTATTGGTCTATCAAGCTGGAGCTGGAATTGTCGTTGAAAGCAAGCCCGCTAATGAACTAGAAGAAGTGAATAACAAAGTAAGAGCTATCAGATTATCCATAGAAAAAGCGAATGGACTATGAAAGTATTGTTGTTAGATAATTACGATTCGTTTACCTATAATCTAGAATATATTCTAAGAGAATATGTAGACAAAGTCGATACGGTAAGAAATGATAAAATAACTTCAGAACATTGTCTGAATTATGATGCTATCGTATTGTCGCCAGGACCTGGCCTTCCTGATGCTGCTGGCAATATGCCGGAGATCATATCTACTTGTGCTGGCAAGGTGCCTATTCTGGGTGTCTGCTTAGGCCATCAGGCCATTGGACAATATCTCGGCGCCAAGCTCCTCAATCTCGATGAAGTTTACCATGGTAAAAGGACTAAAATAATTATAAAAAAGAAGGACGGCATATTTGCACAACTTGCTAGGGAGCTACAAGTTGGACGATATCATTCTTGGAGTATTAATCCAGAGACAACTAATGCGCATATAGAAGTTACGGCCATATCAGAAGATGGAGATATTATGGCCATCCAGAATAAGGCATTAAGACTATATGGACTTCAGTTTCATCCAGAAAGTATCCTTACTGATGAAGGTGAAAAGATGATTTCAAATTTTGTAAATGAAGCAATGATATGATGAAAAGAATACTCAATAAGTTATTTGATCAGGGAGTGCTAGAACGAGAAGAAGCTAAGACCGTACTAGCTGGAATATCTGATGGAAAAATTAACGACTTTCAGATCGCTTCATTTCTAACTGTATTCAAAATGAGAAATATTACAGTCGATGAGTTGTCTGGCTTTAGTGATTGTCTTAAGGAGCGATGTATCAAGATTGATCTTGCCGACTTTGACAACATTGATCTGTGTGGAACGGGAGGAGACGGAAAAGATACTTTTAATATTAGTACACTTGCATCTTTTGTTGTTGCAGGAGCTGGCTATAAAGTGTCTAAGCATGGCAATTATGGTGTCAGTTCTATTTGTGGATCTTCAAATGTATTAGAGTCTTTAGGTTTGCAATTTTCTAATGATGAAGACAAACTCAAGAAACAAATAGACAAGGCCAACATTACGATCTTACATGCGCCGCTTTTTCATCCTGCTATGAAGAAGGTAGCACCTATAAGAAGTCAGCTAGCAGTCAGTACTTTTTTCAATATGTTGGGACCGATGGTCAATCCTTCATCACCTGAGAAACAGCTAGTGGGTGTGTATTCTCTTCAGCTTCAGAGATACTATAAGTACATCTTTGAATCCCAAGATACTTCCTATAAAATCGTACATACTCTAGATGGTTATGATGAGCTTAGCCTCACAGGGGACGCCAAGATAGTAAGTCCACAAAGTGAGTACATCTTTGACCCAACAATAAGTACACATACCCAGGTCACTCAGGATGATATACTAGGTGGAAATTCCATAGAAGAAGCAAAAAATATATTTACGACAATTATCGGTGGAGGTGGAACTGAAGCCCAAAATGCTGTCGTATGTGCTAATGCGGCCCTAGCTATTCAGTGCTATGACCAGAATAAATCATTTGCTGATGCCTACGCAGAGGCACACGAATCTCTTAACAGTAAAAAAGCGCTTACCTCACTTAATAAATTATTAGCCATATGAACATATTAGATACAATAGTTGCGGATAAAAGGAAAGAATTAGAAAAAGCAAAAGAGTACACAACGATCAAACGCTTAGAGAAAAGTATTTTCTACACTAGTCCCATAGTTTCCTTATCAAAGTACTTAAGACGAGAAGATAAGATTGGAATTATAGCGGAGATTAAACGATCGTCACCGAGCAACAGATCTTTTAGCAAGGATATAGATGTGGAGCATCTGAGTATAGCTTATATGCAGTCTGGCGCTTCTGCTTTGTCTATCTTGACGGATCAGAAGTACTTCGAAGGGACTAGCCAAGATCTAGAAGTAGCAAGGAAATTTAATTACTGCCCTATCCTCAGAAAGGATTTTATAGTAGACGAATATCAGGTCATAGAATCTAGGAGTATAGGGGCAGACTGTATCTTACTCATAGCTGCTTGTCTCGGTCCCAAGAGGGCTAAGGATCTTGCCGCTGTCGCTAAGTCTATTGGACTGGAGGTGTTACTAGAAGTACACGATAAGCAAGAGATAGATTCTCACATCAATGAGTATATAGATATAATCGGTGTCAATAATCGTGACTTAAAGACTTTCGAAACCAGTATAGAAAATAGTCTTCAGTTACATAAGTATTTACCTCAAGAACTAGTAAAAATTAGCGAAAGTGGTATTAGCGAAGGTGCTGATATCAAGAAGCTTAAAGAGGTGGGATTTGATGGGTTTCTTGTTGGCACCCAATTTATGAAGTCTAGCTATCCAGCTCAGGAATGCAAAAAATTAGTAGACAATTATAATCATATCTGTTATGAAAATTAAAGTATGCGGAATGCGGCATATGGATAACATTATTGCAGTAGCTGCTTTAAGAACAGATTACATTGGATTCATATTTTATCCAAAATCGAAACGTCTAGTCAATAGTCAAATTCTAGAAAAGTTATCTGAGGTCGACATCGATGCGCAAAAAGTAGGCGTCTTTGTCAATCAATCCTTGGATGACACTAGGGTCGCGATAAGGCGTTACCAACTAGATGCTGTACAATTGCATGGAGACGAGACTCCTGAAATGGTAAGGGCATTGAAGACTGACGGCTGTACAGTTATAAAAGCCTTTCAAATTAGTGAGGCGTTTGACTGGACAGAACTAGACCGATATTATGATGCTACGGATTTTTTCTTGTTTGACACCGCTAATGCTAATTATGGCGGAAGTGGTCAGAAGTTTAATTGGAACTTACTAGATAACTACAAATTTGATAAACCATTTTTTTTATCAGGTGGTATTTCATTAGAAGATGCAGAAGCGGTGAAAGAACTGAATTTACCTCAATTATATGCTGTTGATCTCAACAGCAAGTTTGAGATAGAACCAGGTCTTAAGGATACGTATACTTTATCGAAATTTATAAATCAGATCAATGAGTCAAAATTATCAAGTCGATAACCAAGGATACTATGGTCCTTATGGTGGTGCTTATGTCCCAGAAATGTTGTACCCCAATATTATGGAATTACAGAATAATTATTTGAGTATAATCAATGATGTATCGTTTCAGAAAGAACTCGATGAATTATTGCACAATTACGTTGGCCGCCCGACGCCGCTCTATTTTGCAGATAGACTCAGCAAGTACTATAACACCAATATATTCTTGAAGAGGGAAGACTTGTGTCATACGGGCGCACATAAGATTAATAACTCTCTGGGCCAAATATTGCTTGCAAAAAGATTAGGAAAGACAAGAATTATCGCAGAAACTGGTGCAGGGCAACATGGTGTAGCTACAGCTACTGCATGTAGTCTAATGGGATTTGAGTGCGATATTTTTATGGGTGCAAAAGACATTGTGAGACAGGCTCCAAATGTGGAAAGAATGAAAATGTTAGGTGCCAATATTGTCCCTGTTCATTCTGGAAGTAAAACGCTAAAAGATGCCACAAACGAGGCTATCAGAAATTGGATAAATAATCCGACTGACACTCACTACATTATTGGTTCTGTAGTGGGCCCACATCCTTATCCTGATATTGTAGCACGCTTCCAATCCGTTATCAGCAAGGAAGTCAAGCTGCAGCTAGGAAAGAATCCCGACTATATTATTGCCTGCGTCGGTGGTGGCAGCAATGCAATGGGCATATTTTATCATTATCTCGATGAAGACACCAAGTTAATTGGAGTAGAGGCCGCTGGTCACGGAGTAGATACACCTATGACTGCTGCGACACTCGCTGTGGGGACAAAAGGTGTATTGCATGCTTCTATGACTAAGGTTATGCAAACTAATGATGGACAAGTCGTAGAGCCACACAGCGTTTCTGCAGGTTTGGATTATCCAGGCATCGGCCCGCAGCATGCGTATCTGGAAGAGGTTGGAAAAGCTACATATCACTCGGTGACAGATCAGGAAGCTATTGATGCTGCACATTTACTTGCAAGGAAAGAAGGTATTATCCCTGCCTTAGAGTCAGCCCATGCGCTAGCGTATTTAGAAAAATTGGTTTGCTTTAAAAAGGACATTGTCGTAGTCAATCTTAGCGGACGGGGTGATAAAGATTTAGAAACATACAAGACCTTCTCTGACAATGAATATTAAAGACTTATTTAAAGGCAATCCAAAAAATTTGCTGAACATATATGTGACAGCAGGATATCCTAGATTGGATAGTCTTACGGAAATTATTCCGGCTTTAGCTGAGCATAAGGTTAGCATTATAGAGGTAGGCATTCCGTACTCTGATCCTTTGAGCGATGGTCCTACCATACAGAAAAGCAATATGCAAGCTCTAGATAATGGTATAACATTGGAGTTGATTTTTAAGCAATTGTCTTCTATAGACACTGAAGTGCCACTTGTTCTTATGGGCTACTACAATAGCATCTTGCAGTATGGTATGGAGCGCTTTGTCAAGAAATGTAATGAGGTTGGAGTCAGTGGTCTTATTGTTCCAGATTTGCCAATAGAAATCTACTTAAGAGATTACAGAGAATTGTTTGATAACAACGGATTGAGTAATATATTTTTAATCACGCCGAGTACGACCGATGATCGTCTAGAGATGATAGACAATCATAGTAGTTCATTTATCTATGCTGTCAGCAGCTCTAGTACAACAGGTAACAATAAAAAAATTGAGGGTGCAGAGGAATACCTGCAAGGTCTTAATTCAAAAAATATAAATACACCTGTCTTGGTAGGATTTAATATAAGAGACAGGAAAAGTTTTGAGTTTGTTAATCAATATGCTTCTGGTGGTATTATCGGAAGCGCATTCATAAATCATATTTCCAACAGTAAAAACTTACACAAGGATACTAGTGTATTTGTTCAAAGCATAAAAAATTAATTATGATTATTCAAATAAAAGAAGATATAAACAGTAAAGAACTAAATGAGCTTAATTCAGCTCTGTCTGAATTAAAAATTGAGTCTTATCCTGTAAAGACACAAAAAGGTCATTATCATATCTGTACACCCAAGTCAGAATTTGATATTAGAAACATCGGTCAATTAACGGGTATTCTCGATGTCCATCGTGTCAGCGGCAAGCACAAAATGGTCAGTCAAAAGTGGAAGGTTGGACAAACGACTATAGATATCGGCGATAATATCAAAATTGGCAATGGGCATTTTGCAATGATGGCTGGTCCCTGCAGTATAGAGAGCGAAGAGCAGATAGAGAATACCGTCCAGTGTCTCAAGAAGAATGGTGTACGCATTATGCGGGGAGGCGTATACAAGCCAAGAACGAGTCCATATTCTTTTCGAGGACTAGGACATAGCGGCCTGAAAATGTTTTATAAAACTTGCCATGAGAATGGTATAAAAATTATCACTGAGATCATGGAAGAAAAGCAAATTGAATCTATGATGCCTTATGTAGATATCTTCCAGGTCGGAGCACGTAATGCCCAAAATTTTAATCTACTAGAAGCGCTAGGTGATGTCGACAAGCCTGTGCTTGTCAAGAGAGGGATTAGCGGATCTATAGATGAGTTGCTTTACTCCGCTGAGTACATATTTAAGAATGGAAATGAAAAAATAATCCTCTGCGAAAGAGGTATTAGAACCTTCGAAACAAGTTATAGAAATACGCTGGATCTTAATGCTGTCCCTATTCTTAAGAAGAAATCTCACCTCCCAGTAGTTGTAGATCCTTCTCATGGTATTGGGATACGAGAACATGTGTCTCAAATGACACTGGCTGCTGTCGCCACTGGCTGTGATGGCATCCTTATTGAGATACACAAAAAGCCCAACGAGGCAGCCACTGATGCACAACAAACTATCGGCTTTGATGAGTTTAGTAAGTTAAGCAATAAAGTAAATGCCTTAAGAGCAGTCCTTGAGTCGTGACCGAAGGTCCTTAAGTGGTACTTAGTAGTCAGATAGCCGAAAGTATGATCAGATATTTTATTCTTTCGCTGTCCTTGTGTTCCGTGGCAGAGGTTATAAAGTACTAAGCGCTTAGATTTACGAGTCCTTGTAATTATACTTTCAAATCTTTTTGAAAGTTTATTTATTGAACTTTATATAATATAATCTACTGAAAATCAATAATATATGACGAAATTGATGTTTTTACAGAGGTTGATTTGACCGTTGAGAGGTCTTTTGAACTTGGATTTTGTTTAACGAAGGTTTATCTTTGAGTTAAACAAAGTTGTTAATTATGTCTACAGTAGAGTTTTATAACAAAATCGACATCGTGACTGGGCCGCTTAACTCTTTTGCATACAATCTGACTAAGAGTACAGAAGATGCTCAAGACTTGTTTCAGGAAACGGCTTTCAGAGCATTGACCAATAAAGAAAAGTTTCGTCCAGGTACCAATTTCAAGGCTTGGATGTTTACCATAATGAAGAACATATTCATCAATAACTACAGAAAGAAGGTTAAGGCGAATACCATCATAGACTCTACGGAGAATATGTTTTATCTCAATTCTGGAAAAACGGCGATCCATAATCTAGCTAGTAGCAATATGTTGATGGATGAGCTGACGGGTATGATAGATAGTCTCGATGATGCCATTAAGGTGCCCTTTATGATGCATTACGAAGGCTTCAAGTATCAAGAGATTGCTGATGAATTAGAGTTGCCGCTAGGAACAGTGAAGAGTAGAATCTTCTTTGCTCGAAAAGCACTCAAAGCTGCTATCAAAGCTAATTATGGAGACTACGAGACAGTAAGAGAAAGAATCTCCGCCTAGCATATTTTGTTAGGGTTAAGAATTTTATAGTGTGTAAGAACGGTACTTTTGTGCCGTTCTTTTTTTTATGCCAGAGCAAGACAAAATATCAAATAAGCGACTCAGTAAGGCTATCGTTGCGTGGTACCGAAAGAATGCCCGTGATCTACCTTGGCGGAGGACACAAGATCCTTATCGCATCTGGCTATCTGAGATTATGTTGCAGCAGACGACAGTACGACAAGGGACGGATTATTATCTCAGATTTTTGGAAAAGTTTCCCACTATTGCGGATCTCGCTAAGGCACCGCAAGATGATGTGCTTAAGCAATGGGAAGGACTAGGCTACTATAGTCGTGCTAGAAACCTACACGCTACAGCTCAGCACATACATAATGCGTTAGAGGGAAGATTTCCCACTGAGTATGCGGATATCATTAAGCTCAAAGGAGTAGGTGAGTATACAGCTGCGGCCATCGCCAGCTTTGTATACGGTCTGCCTTATGTGGTAGTAGATGGTAATGTACTCCGAGTGATGAGTCGACTCTATGGATTGACGGATCCTGTCGATTTTCCTGCTACCAAAAAGACTATCAAGACACTAGCGCAGGCGCTCCTAGAGCAACAAGATCCGGCAGAATTTAATCAAGCCATAATGGAGTTTGGTGCACTCAACTGTACGTACAAGAAACCGAGTTGTATGTACTGTCCACTCCAGCAAGATTGTGTCGCTTTCCAGAAAGGTATAACAGCAGAGCTACCCATAAAGTCTAAAAAAATTAAGAAGCGGAAACGGTATTTAGTCTTTCATTTGATCATAGATAGCCAGCAACAAGTCCTTATCCAACAGCGCGGCCCTAAGGATGTGTGGGAGGGGTTGTATCAGTTGCCACTAGTAGAAAGAGATGAGCCTCTCGGTCAGGATATGGAGTTATCTCCTTTAATTTCTAGATTGCAACTTAAGCTGCGAGAGGTCTCTGAGTGTCACAAGCAACTGCTCACACACCAGCAGCTCCATTGTTGGTTTTTGGCCTATCAGTCGCTTAAGCCTTTCCCCAAAGTCTTGTTCAAGGAGTTAGGTCCAGAGTATAAAGCAGTGCCGCGCTACGCCTTAGGTGATTGGCCCTTTCCTAAGGTTATCAAAGCCTACCTAGAGGACAGATTACCGACCCATAAAGCACCATAGGTGGTAGTGTACCAAAAAAGTGCGCCACATAAATGGGCTATTGAGTATCTTTATAGTTAAAACTAGCTTTTAGATGATAAATAAAGTGATAATCGTTGGTAATCTAGGCAATGATCCAGAGATCAGAAACCTTGAAAATGGTGCTAAAGTGGCCAGAATCTCTGTAGCAACTAACGAAAACTATCAAGATAAGAATGGTGAGTGGCAGACACTCACAGAGTGGCATAATGTCGTCGCTTGGAGAAGACTTGCCGATAGTGCTGAGAAGAACCTCAAAAAAGGCAGTATGGTCTACGTCGAGGGTAAAATCACTACCCGAAAATGGCAAGATCAGAACGGCCAAGACCGTTATATGACTGAGGTCGTAGCCAGATTGTTGAGATCTCTAGATAGAAAAGAATCTTCTGGCTCTGGTATGCGTAACAATTTCCCTACTGCTGGGGACGAGTTTCCTGCACCAAAGGTGGCCAATATGGCGCCTACAGGCAATGCCCCAGCAAGTAACAATAAGCCACCAGTCGCTGATAATGACGATTTACCCTTCTAATCGCCATATTATTTAACGAAACAACAAACCTTGGATCCTGATCCCGCCCTCTTATTTGGCTATATATATTTTCTTTTTCCTCTTCTAGTAGGCTTGTGGAGTCTCGTATCTACAGGTTTTGTACTTGTAGTGCTCTTGATTTGCTCTGCGCTTGTTTCTGGTTCTGAGGTCGCTTTCTTTTCTTTATCACCTAAGGATATTGATAGCCTTGAGAAAGAGGAGAACAGCATCAATGCTTTGCTACTCAAGCTTAAGAACAAACCCCGTAAGCTGTTGGCGACAATACTAATTGCCAATAACTTTATCAATATTGCCATTGTCATTTTATCTGATTATCTCATCAAAAATCTGTTTGGTCAAGAGCGATTACTTGCGATGGGGACCTGGTTGACACAGTTGGTTCCTCAGGATTCTTGGATGAGCGCCATCTGGCCGAGTGATGCGATGATGGTGGGTAACGGCATCAGCTTTCTCTTCACTTTTGTTGGCGTGACCTTCTTATTGGTCCTTTTTGGCGAGGTGGCTCCTAAGATTTATGCCAACCTCAATAACCTCAGTTTTGCCAAAATGATGACGCGGCCGATGACTTTTTTATCTAAGTTCTTCGGTCCATTTAGTGCCTTACTCGTGCGCTGGTCGACCAACTGGGAGTCTAGATTTATCACGCAGCAAACGGGTATTGATGCCAATAGCCAAGATGAACTCGATAAGGCTATACAGTTGACAGTAGATGGAGACTCCGAGTCAGAAGATGCAGACCTACTTAGAGGGATTATCAAGTTTGGTAATGTTTCTGCCAAGCAAGTAATGAAGTCACGTGTAGACGTCGTCGCTGCAGAAGAGAAAATTTCTTTTCGAGAGCTGATGAAAATTATAAAGGAAAGTGGCTACTCCCGTATCCCTGTCTACAAGGAAGAATTTGATGAGGTTACAGGTATTCTTTATGCAAAAGATTTACTTGGTTACTCACAAGAGGAGGATAGTTTCAACTGGCAGCAATTCATTAGAGAAAGTGTCCTCTATGTGCCGGAATCCAAAAAGATAGATGATATCCTCAAAGAGTTCCAAGCAGAACGTATGCATATGGCTATAGTCGTTGATGAGTTTGGCGGGAGTGCAGGCATCATTACGCTGGAGGATATCGTAGAAGAAGTTATCGGAGAGATCAAGGATGAGTTTGATGAAGAGGAGGAGGTAGATTTTGTTAGGATAAATGATAACAATTTTATTTTTGAAGGGAAGACTTTGCTCGGGGATGTTGCTCGTATCCTCAATGTAGAGAAAGATACTTTTGATAAATATAAAAGCGAGACCGATTCCCTAGCGGGGATGTTACTCAATAGCTTTGGGCATATACCTAAAAAGGATAAAGAAATTATATTAGGTAATTATAAGTTTAAAACTGTTGCCGTTACCAAGCGGCGAATAGAAAAAATTCACGTTACGATACTCTGATATGATCTCTGAAATATATGTTAAGTTGTCTATGTTGTTTGCTCTTGTCGTGATGACTATCGCTTGCAATGAACCACCGCCGAGTATACCCAAGCCTAGAGCTTATCCCCGCGTGATCTATCCTGAAAAAAAGTTAGTCAGCTTCAATGAGGCGCAGTGTCCATTTACGACACGTATCCCTATGTACTTTGAGACGCTAAAAGATTCTCTTCAGTCAGGAAAAGAAAAGGAATTCAACTGTTGGTATGATCTCTATTGTGAGGAGCTTAACGGCTACTTACATATGAGTTATGTGCCCATCACAAGTAGGAAGCAGTTTGACGGTTTGGTCAACGACGCCTTTGAGATGGCAGACAAGCATAATATCAAAGCCAGCTATCGACAAGAGTCTGTTATCTCCCATAAGGATAGAGAGTTGTATGGTCTCATCTTTGAGATAGATGGACCGGTGGCGACACCGTTACAATTTTTTGTAACGGATAGTACAGAACATTTTCTGCGGGCGAGTCTCTACTTTAAGTCAGCGGTCAATCGAGATTCTATAGCGCCTGTCTACGATTATCTACGCGAGGACGTGTATGGGATGATAGAGGGGATGGCGTGGAAGTAGTAAGGCTATTTTATATTAGTAACAAAGATTAGGACTGCTTATCGTCGATATGAGGCGATAACTACTTTAGAGAAAATGTTGTATCGATTTGGATAACCACTAGCTCTTGCCCTTCAGCCTCTCCAAACGCTTGTAATTTTGAGATGATATCTATAGATACACTCCAGTTATTATCATCTAATTTTCTTCCAGAAATCCTTCCCTCTTCAACAGACTGATGTGGTAGACTGCCCGGTGCTTCAAAAATATCTACAAAGGCTAATGTCTCTATAATGTCTAAGTCCGTGTAGGAGAAGCTACTTGTAGAGTCGGCAGGAATAACCATAGCGAATTCTCTAGAGCCTACGCCATCTAGGATGTCATCGTCACAGGCATTGAACAATTCTTTAAATTCAAATAAAATATTTTGTCCTTCAATTATTTGATATTCTAACACGTCGAGTGTGCTATCCCCGATCATAATTGTATTTGTTATAGGCGTTATGGCTTGATTGTTACTCCAAGTAAACTCCATTCTGTTTTCGACACAGTCGTCATTACAAGCACCAAGCATTGCTATACACAAGAGACCAAGGACTAAATATTTCATAGGTATAGTTATTCTATTAGTTAGGAAGACAGAAAACTTCTTAATTCTGTACAATTACTTTTCTCGTTTACCCGCTATCTAAAGATAAGAAATATTATAGTTCTTTTATTTCAAGTAAGCAGTCTTCAGCAAGAAGATGACCTATGTTGACTAGGTTTTGGTTAATAGAACTGAATGTAAGTTTTCCAATCTTTGACAAAATTGAGTCTATTATTATTGGTTCCACTGTGTATAACAAAAGTTATATATAATTATCTTATAGAATGGGATTCCTTTGAAGGAAAAAAGGTGAAACCAACTAAATCTCATAAAGAACTAGAATTTTTCAAATATGAATATGAAAAACATTCTGGGCTGAAGTTAAGCATTAACTATTTGACTAGTTGCGATGTATATGTATTCAAAAGAAAAAACAAAATTGTAGGCGGATTTTGTATTAATACTAATCATCCACTTAGGACATTAGAAGTCTTCTCAAGAGAGAGCAATTATTATACTCTAATTACTATGCTTTCAGAATTTTCGATTAAGGAAGTTACTTGCTTTTGGATATGCAGCGAGTACAGGAGAAAATGGTTTTCTAATATTTACTATTGGCATCTGATGACATTTGAAGCTGCTAGGAATAACTGCGACTATGTGATCTACGGAACTAATATAGAAGGACTTGCAAGGATATATGATGTTCCAAGTAAAGCCATTTTGCTTCATTCTGACATAGTGTCCAATAAGAACACATATATCTATTTGGCTAAACCAAAGAACATTGTTCTTGGATTACAACAACAGATGTTTTCAAGGCTTAATAGAATTATGGGAAACAGGTTTCCTAAGAGTATTTCATTATTTCAAAAATCATCTATAAATGGACTATCAAAATAAATTTTGGGAGAGATACTTTGAATATTATGATGTATTAAATCGAGTTATTCCATATCAAAATCTCTTGAAGAAACTTGTATCATCGCTTAAGTTAAGTTCCAAGAGTAAAGTTTTGGACTTAGGTTCTGGCACTGGTAATATCCAAAATTTTATGACGGGTAAAGTTGAAGTTGTTAGTATAGATAATTCACAAGCAGCTTTGGATAGATTAGTTTCTAAGTTTCCAGATGCAGTTGTGATAAAGCACTCAATTGTGGACAGACTTCCTTTCGAGGATAATACATTTGATAGAATAGTTTCTAATAATGTACTATACACCTTACATGAGAGTCAATGGGACAAAGTAATACTCGAGCTGCGAAGAGTTTCTAAGCCTAATGGTCTAATAGTTGTTTCTAACCTTAATGATGATTTCAAAGCAATCAATATCTATAAGGATCATATTAGAAAGAGTATAAAAGAAATTGGAATAATTAAAACAGTATTTGAGTTAGTTACTCTATTGTATCCAACAATTAGAATGTTGCAATTCAACAAAAGAATAAGCGAAAGCAACAGTGCTGGCAATTATTCATTTCTTACAGACTTAGAGCAGCAAAATAGATTTGCAAAGTATAAGTTGTTACCAATAAAAGAAACAGAACTTGTATATTCTAATCAGGCCTATTTAGATGTATTTATTAACAAAAAAGCTAACGTTGAGTATTAGTTTTGTACAATCACTTTTCTCGTATATCTGCCATCTATAGATAAGAAATAGACACCTGTATCCACTCCAGACACATCGATATATATTCTACCACCTGACACTTCACTTACACTGTAGACGGTTTGCCCCATCAAGTTGGTCAGTTGTACATTGGCGGTCATCATTCCTTCCCACTCTACCGTTAGCATATCGTTAACCGGATTAGGATATACGACAAACTGAGTGTCATCGAGCAACTCTACAGTCGGTAGGATACGGTCACAAAAAGTAACATCAGGTTCTAGTTCTATATAGCCCTTTGGTTCTAATTCTTTGGCTTGGAAGGCAGGAAAATCTATAGGATATCGGTCAAAACGGAAAGTGATGTTTTGATTTATATTAATGGTATCACCTTGTGTAGCAGGGTTAGGTCCGAGTCTAGGAACTTTATATTCCCATACCAGTTCGTTATCCGGTGTCTGCTCATATGCATAGCCAAATCTGCCCGCTAAGATTAGAGAATTTCCATTTGGCAATATCTGAACGCTAGACATTGCTGTAGACCATAAGTCTGTAGGTCCTTCGGGGTGGGATAGATTAAAATCGTAAGTCGCTGGTAGGTACGTGTTGCCTTCCAGATTGTATTGCCACTCATACATATCCCAGTCTAGCGCAATGATACTGGCTACGGAGGTCGTATCAGTAAAGTGATTGTTAAACACAGCTATCTTGCCATACTGTGGATGAGAAGGGTCTAAAAACTCATCTACCCAATGTGCATCGTGTTGGAAAAATAATTGTCTATCCTCTGCAGTTCCTTGCCCATAGGTAATTGGATTGCCCCATCGATAGAGCAAATCACCACCTCTATTGCCGAAGCCGCCAAAACTGCCCGCAGCCTCTTCTGTTGTAGTAGAATGATCTATAATCCAGACTTCATCAAAGTAAGGAACGCTTAATAAAATCTGATTGAGTTCCGGATTAAAGTCTATCGAGTTGGCGTGCATCCAATCTGGGTGACCATCAGGTCGACCATAATTGACATCAATTAATTCTGGATGGTCTGCGATAACGCCATAATTATTTCGTGTCGAGTCAAAATCTTGGATCAAGTGGTCCCAGGCGTGCCATTCCCAGATAATCTCATCTGTTGCAGGATCTATTTCCAGAATGTAATCGGGCCACATCTTATCTTGAGTCAGAGTAGAAATATCACGACCTGCAGCAACACAGTCTAGATTTGTTCTAAGTTCCCAGGCAATTGCAAGTATAGTTCCCTCTGGTGTCACAGCTATATCATGGTGTAATCTAGCTGTGTCATTATTAAGTGTATAAGTCCAGACGAGATTGTTGTCCCAGTCTCTGATCTCTATCGTCGCACCTCCGCCACCAGCAAAAATGGCATCTTGTCCGACGTTGCTAGCTCGCTTAGTTTTGTAGAGTAGTCCCTCCTCTGTAAGATAAGCCGTATTGCCAGGGACCCATGGTGCCTCATCCTCCCAAGTATGGACGATCTCTCCACAATTGTTAAGCAAATAGACATTGGCCTGATTGTGGGCATATAACAAGTTGTATCCAGCATAGGCTTTATCGGGAGAGTAAGAAAGTAGCCCAACGGTATTTTGGCCAGAGACAACAGTACTAAACAGCAATAATATAAAAGAATAAAAAAGTTTCATATCGTATTTCTTAGATAGTATAAAGATGACTACAGTTTTTATCATTTATTGTAATCAGTACAAGAATACTTTTTGTGTCGCCATTTTTCCATCTTCAAAGATAATTGTAACAGCATAAGTGCCTAGTGGATATTGGCGACTCAACAAGACAGTTGGGTATGAATTGGCTAAGGTTTCTAGTTGTCGGCCATGTAGGTCGTGCAGATAGATAGACTGTATTTGTTTATCGGTATCTATGAGTAAGCTATTGGTGTCCGCTAGATAGCTAAGCTTAATAGGTGCTTGTACAATGTCTTTTGTGCTAGTCGATAGCGAGCAGTCGAGAGGATTAAGTTCTATGGGAGGGCCTGGCGTTAAGTCTAAGCCCTCAAAGCCTGTATAGTCAAGTGCATATTTATAAGCTCTAAAGTTGGCATTATTTCTAGCCTGTTCTCCCTGACTGATAGGTGTGTCTCGGTTGACAGGAATTTCGTATTCCCAGGCGATTTCTCTTTCTGGTGTAATCTCAAAGATGCTACCAGGTGAGCCGGAGTTGATAAGCGTATTGCCATCGGGTAGCCGTTGGGCATTGGAGAGAAAGGCACTGTAAAATGATTCTTCTGAGGTATCTCCATAGATGGTATTCGCTTCTTCTGGGCCGAAGGGGATGCCCTCTTCACGAAGATAGAAACCTGGCATATCTTGCGGTGGGGTCAGTATCTGTATCCTACTAAAATCTGCCCCTGGTTGTCCATTACCGTTATTAAAGATGAGGATACTGCCTACATCATCGAGGCCTTCTGTGATCCAATTGACACCGTGCTGCCCGAAGAGTCTTTGCTCCTCTAAGGCTGCACCTTGATACGCAGACGGGTTGCCCCAGCGATATAGGATGTCTCCACCTTGGCCATAGATACCGCCTGTATGCCCTGCTGCCTCTTCTGTCGTCGTGCTGTGATCTATAATCCATACCTCATCAGAATTTCTAATTGAAATAAGTATTTGGTCTAGTGTAGGATTGTAATCTATTGCATTAAAGTGAAACCAATCTCGCGTCTCGTTAGAGTTGCCACTATCGAGGGTAGGATGATTAAGGTCATAGAGTTCTGGGTGGTCAGCCACGATACCAAAGCCCACTTTTGAACTATCAAAGTCTTGAATCAAGTGATCATTGATATGCCATTCCCATACAATGTTGGCACTGTCTTGACCGATAGGTTCTAGTTCAAGTATCTTTTCTGACCACATAAAGTTTTGCGGGGCAATCTCGTTCGGATCTCTGCCGAGTTCTTCGAGTTCGTCTCTAAAGGTGAGTTCCCACATTAGAGTGAGGATGTTTCCATTGGGCATCATCACGGCATCATGATGTGTGAGCTGCGTAGGGGTGTTGATGATGTATTGCCACACGACGTTATTGTCCCAGTCTACCAGTTCTAGCCCCCCTGCATTACTTGCAGAAGTGTAGGGCCCGACAGGATCTACTTTAAAGGTCCGGAACATCAGTCCGTTATCCAGAAAATAGGCCGCAAGTCCGGGATTGGTCCCTCTGTCCCACTCATTGATGAGGTTGCCGCAGTTATCGACCATAAAGGCCTTAGTGCTTGAGAAAGGGGAGAAGAAGGTATAGCCGGGTAGGGCAGCATCGGTTTTGGTGAGGACGCCGACGGTGGGGGTTTGCGCAGAAAGGAGGGTGGCTAGGGATAAGAGAAAGAGAATGAGGATGGATTTCATAAGTGTAATTATCTGAAAGCAATATACAAAGGATACCAAGGCTATGTTGGTCAGATAGACTCCTTCTTGATGCATTAAAGAAAAGAGAGTGGTTGTGGATAAGCTAAATGAGGTGTATGCTTACTACATATTTAGTAGTTATTTACTCCTTTTCTATTTGTTTTACTACCCAGTTTCTGAAGGCCAATCGCTCATAGTCTTTTAGATCTATAATAATAGACTTATCGTATTTGGATTTATAGATCAGTGGTAAGACTTTCGTAAAGTTGTATAGGCCTAAGTAGTCGGCTCTATAAAGTTTTGATTTATTTCTACTCAGTTGTTTTTTAAAATTAGCAGCCATAGTTAGTGCAAGATCTTCTGCGTCGTTCATATAGTGGGCTATGATAAGCATCGCTTGACTGGAGGCTTTGATGTTAATATTGTCAAATTCCAGCCCGATTAAATAATCTATGGCCTCATCATAGCGATTGTGTATAAATAGATTTGAGGCATTGCAGTAATTGCTTAGTGACTCAGGATATTTTGTAAAAGTCCTAGGCACCCATTCTTGTATCAAAGTTTCTGTTTCTTCATAAGTAGTATGTAGACTCAAGCCAGCCACAGCGTTTATTAATGAGACAGGCAATAGTTTTTGATGGGGATTAGCCGACATTGCGGATAAGGTGAGCTGATAGATTTCGAGCACCTCCTTTGCTTCTACACAAATATTTTTATTCAGTACCTTGTTGAGTGCTTTTCTGAGATATATAGTTAATGCAAGATATAAGTCTGAACTAGGTAAGATAGTACTTGTATTCAATCTAGTTTTGAGGTTAATAATATGGTCTAGGCTTGGATCCCTTAGTGCTTCTAGGCATAGCGTCATAGTTTGACTCAATTCTGAATGTTTGCTTTGTATGAGGCCTTCGAGATTCGATCGGGCTTGAGACAGGTCTTGATGATTTAATGCTGTGCGATTTTCTAGCTCTAGTAAAAGAAAGAGAGCTTGTTCTTCAGTAGAAGATAGAAAAGCATTTATTCCGGAGCAAAAAATTTCGTGACCTTCTGTTTTCTTTATAGGATTATTGCTGAAATACTGAAGTGTATGTAATTGCTTAAGTACGGTTTGTTGATCTAAGGACTTATACGTAGCGGAGTTTATTCTTTGTACTAAATTTCGAGCTACATTATTGGCTAGCTTAAACAAACCTTTTTGATTGTATCCTTTGATAAGTAAGAGTTCTTTTTCGTAATTGCTTGACAAGTACATATTTATTGAAAACCATTCCTCAAAGTATAAAAAGAGCCGAGACAAAAGATTGGAATAAGTCTTACTGGTCATTGCAGTAAAATGTTTTACTCTTATTTTATCTGACTTTCCATCTTCTAATAGAGCGGCTTTATTCTTCAGTAAGACTTTAAATAGAAGATGGTGATCAGAGTTGGGTCGAGTTTTGGTCAATAAATATTTACCAAAAGAAGACCACTCGTCAGTTGTCAAAGTATAAACGGCTTCTAGAAGTTTTGGGGTTGCCATTGCTGTTTACTATAGGATTGTTTGTTTTGCTAAGTTACTGATTGTCAGTTACATAAGATGAATTTGACCATTGTTTTAATTAAATAAGTATAGGAAAAACGGCCAAAATGGACTTTATCTGGCTAACTACTGTGCTTAATTTTATATGACCAATGAAATAAAATACCAACCGTTGATAAAATTTCTAGCCAATTATGAACACTTCACTTTATTACAATTTGGAATATTATGAATGGATTTATTGATAGAATAGTTATTCCTTGCTCTAAGACTTATGAATTTATAAAGTTAATGGAGATTGTAAGGTTTGAAGGATTTCAGAATTATTGTAGAGTATACACAAAGGCAGGAGAGATGCTTATGAGTACACAGACGCTGGGTCATTATAAAGAATGTCTCAAGTCACTTGGTTTTATAAGTTGTCATCGATCCCATCTTGTCAATGAGCTGCAGATTAAGAGATACCACAAGGAGGGCTTTGTAGAGATGAAAGATGATTCTACTGTACCCGTGTCAAGACGTAAGAGAGAAGAATTTCAAAATCATCTACTACAATTCTATAATAAGCATTAGAGATTTGGACAGTTGAAGAATCCTTTTCAGTCTTTCATGTTGACTCCATATAAATAGGGATATTCGAAATGAACCAATTATTAGTCTGTAAGCAAATAGGAGTTTCCTTATTATGTATTGATTATCATCTAGAACTGATAATGCAACCTCACCTTACACTAAAAAACCATTTTTATGATCCGTACCCTGATTATAGAAGATGAAACAAATGCTCAAGAACTTTTAAGTTCAATAATTGCAGAATACTGCCCAGAATTGATATTACTCGGTACTGCTTCAAATATTGACGAAGGTTATGCATTAATAGAATCACAAAAACCTGATCTGGTGTTTTTAGATATTCAACTAGGAGAGGATAGAGGCTTTGACATCTTGGATAGACTGATGCATAGAGATTTTAAACTCGTCATCACTACAGCTTATGATCAATATGCTATGGAAGGATTTAAGTACGAAGCGGTAGATTATATTTTAAAGCCTTACAGCCCGACCTCAATAGTTTCTGCTGTCCAGAGAGTTAAGAGATACAAAGGCGATGAGTATGTATTTAGCCGATTATCAAATATGATAAAATCTGATTCTGCTGAATCTTATCATAAAAAGCTGCAAGTATCCACTACCGAAGGTATTCATATTCTGGATTATGATGATATCATTAAGGTCGAAGCAAATAAGGCCTACTGTCAAATACATCGTGCAGATGGAACGAAGTTACTGGTCAGCAAATCAATAGGAAGTCTTGAAAAAAAACTTCCGCCTCAATTTTTTTTCCGAGTCCACAGTGGTCATATCGTTCATTTGCGCTATGTCAAACAAATTTGCAATCAAGATGGTGGATACATAGTGATGACAGATGATTCGCAAGTACCTATAGCTAGGAGAAGAAAACAAGAGTTTATGCTAGCAATCCAGGGTTAGTATGTGCAAGGCTTGGCGTGCTCTTTCATTCTTATTGCTTCTAGTCCTTGCTAGCACCTTCACCCAGGCTCAAGACTTTCAGAATTATGCTCAGACAAACTACACTATAGAAGAGGGCCTACCCTCTAACGAGTGCCATGAAATTTTACAAGATAGCACAGGTTATATCTGGATAGCGACAGATAGGGGCCTGGTGAGATATGATGGTTATGAGTTTAAGACCTATGGTATTCGCGATGGATTAAAGGATATCAGTTGCCTGACTATTTGCATGGATAAAAAGCAAAACATCTGGATACTGACCTTAAGTGGACGTGTGTATAAATATGTTCCAAGCATTGATATCTGTGTGGCTTATGAATATCAGAACACTTTAGATACTTTGTTGCGCCTTACTTATATTCTTGACCTAGCCATTTCAGACGACTTTACCTTTTCGTTTGTTTTTGCAGGAATGGGTATTATGGACATATCTGAATCTGGAGAAACTCAATTCCATAGTGGAGAATTTGTAGAAAAAGAAGGTAATGCTACCACAAAATCAGTTAGAGATGACATCCTCATTGTACGTGTTGATAGGTACGGTCCTCCCAATTATAAAGAGCGGAATGACATAAATTCTGAAATCGTAAATGGAATAGCAAGAGAGAAATTTCAAATTCAACATTTAGGTTATAAAATTAATGGTCTATACGACGATGGAATGCATAGTCAAGCAAACCTGGAGGCGTTTTCCTTGACAGAAGAGATTGAATTGTTATCCATTAACGGTGTCAATTATTTCTTTGAATCAGACACAGTTATCATCCGCAAACATCAGTCAGAGATTGAAGATATAATCATAGTCAATAACAGCTCTTTTATAACCTCAGAGGTGAATCATAAAGGCGTCAATTTTTATAAGAATTATACGGACTTACTTAGTAACGAAAAATTAACCTTGATAGAAGGGGTTTCTGCCACCTGCAATTTGCTGGATACTGATGGCAATCTCTGGGTCAGCACCCTAGACCAAGGTCTCTTCAAAATGGAACAAAAGCAAGTAAGACTCTCACCCCAAAGAGTAAGAAATACAGGACGTATTACAAATGTTGAGACTGAACACCAAGGTATATATTTTACTAAAGAAAAAAACGAACTGTACACTTCCAGGCCACAAGCAGGAGATTCACTTATACTCTTTGATGCATCAAATCGGGTACATTCCTTGGCTTATGATGGATATACAGATGAATTAATTATTTCTAAAGAGAAATCGTCACGTTATTCTAGTAAACAAGAGTTTACAGAATTAAAATATATTAATAACTATTCGCCTTTTGATACTATACGTGTTACTTCTTCTGAAGTCTTTGTGCTTAGCGACACAGAATACCTTATTTCTTCTGTTGCTAACTTCTTCATATATACAGATCTGTATAATTTGCCATACTATCATTCCTATAGTATAGAAAAACCTATGAGGGTATTAGGCGCAGCTAGAGTCGACTCAGGCAACTATCTACTAGGTACAACAGAAGGTCTTGTGCAATTCTATAATAATAAGACTCATAAAATTGAAAATAGACCTGAGATACTCTCCGCCAGAATCAATGAAATCAAGCAGGTAGGAGAGAAGTACATTTTCGCGACACAAGGCAATGGTCTGGTTATCTGGGATAGAGAACACTTGCTAGTTCAGATTACCCAAAAGGATGGCTTGGTTTCTAACAATATCGAAAACCTATTTGTAGACAAAGAAGACAATCTATATCTATCTACAAAATCAGGATTGAGTAAAGTTACATTGATAGAACAAGACAGCTTCATCCTTAGAAATTATACAACGATGCATGGCCTTCCTTCAAATGATGTCTATGACGTCGCAGAATGGAACGATACCCTTTTCATAGGGACAGCGAAGGGTATGGGATTGCTCTATGGACAAGTAGAACTCGCAGACAGGCATCAGGTATTTGTAGCTGAGATTATAATCAATGATTCACTCAGGTTGCCAATTATTTCAAATATATCTCTGAGGCATAATGAAAATAATGTGACTGTTCCATATAAGACATTAGACTATGGTATGAATGCCAAGATAGACTATCGCTATAGATTGAATGCTGGTCCTTGGACCACTACAACATCAACTTATTCTATTTTTACGGCCTTACCGCCAGATGACTACCTCTTTGAAGTACAATCAAAAAATAAAGACGACTTGTGGAGTGGATCGACAGCCATACGATTTTGTGTCAACCCACCTTGGTGGCGTACGTTGTGGTTTTATGGTTTTTGTTTTTGGGGTCTTGCGCTTTTGGCTTACACTTTTTACAAACAACGTACAGGCTTCCTTAAGCATAAACTAGATGTCGAGAGAGAGATACGCAACTTAGAAAGAGCCGCCCTGCAAGCTCAGATGAATCCACATTTCATTTTTAATTGTCTTAACTCTATTCAGGGCTTCATTATGAAAAACAAGAAGGAAGAAGCGATGGAGTACCTTTCAAAGTTTGCGACCCTAATCAGAGGCACGCTAAACGCTTCTGCAGAAGACTTAATTTCTATAGATCAAGAAGTCAGAATTCTGGAAAATTATCTGGCTCTTGAGAAACTTAGATTCAATAATAGTTTTGAGTACAGTGTTCAGGTCGACAAGAATATTGAAGAAGAGCTGTTGAGAATTCCACCTATGCTCATTCAGCCCTTTGTAGA
>CALBWK010000019.1 GCA_937969415.1 uncultured Saprospiraceae bacterium
AGGGTAAAGAAGTGGCCTATCTCATGTTCTAAGGTATAAGCTCTAGCAGCCATTTGGTCTTTTCTCATTACAAGATAGTCTCCGTTAGGTGAGTAAAATCCTAAAATTCTTCCTGAGCCACCTGCCGAGATTTCATCTACAATAAAAATGTTGATGGATTCATCATCTGTCTGATTTCTCATTAGAAATCCTGCTCCAAATGGGTTTGTATTGATTGTTGTGTTGTTTATCTGATTAAATTCTTTAGCGTAAAAGAACATATTAGAACCACTCAATTCAAATGACTCATTCAATATACACAGCCCTTCAAGAGCCAATTCTTCGGTAGGAACTGACGATCCGTCATTATTGCCTACAAGATGAAATGTGATAGGAATAAAATTGGGCATTGAGCCTTTAGATAAGGTTTGATTCCAATGCTTCTTGTTGTCTATAAGCGACTGAGTCATTTCTGCTGTCTGGACAGTACCGCAAATACCTTGGCTGTATGTATACGAGGCTGATACTAGAAATGCTAGGATAATGTATATGGATCTCATCAATTATTTTTTTGTAAAAGTAGTTACTTCTAAACAGCCTACATATCTTCTTTGTTACAAAAGGGTACAAAAGGGGCTAATATTCAAAATTTATGTGCTCCTATACCTAAATTCAAAATATGTATACTTTTGCAGCGCAATATTATACAAATTAAATAAAATCATAACATGAGTAAAGTTACTGTTGTAGGTGCTGGAAACGTTGGGGCTACAGTTGCCAATGTCCTTGCACACAAAGACATAGTAAACGAAGTAGTCCTCGTTGATATCAAGGGCGATTTCGCAAAAGGCAAGGCATTAGATACATGGCAGCAAGCCCCTGTAGACTATTACAGTACCAAAGTAACTGGTACAGACAACTACAAAGACACAAAAGGTTCTGATATCGTCGTTATCACGGCTGGTATTCCAAGAAGACCTGGAATGAGTCGAGATGATCTAATCTCCACAAATGCTAAGATTGTGGTTTCTGTTACCAAATCAATTCTAAAGTATACTAAGAATCCTATTTTCATCATCGTTTCTAATCCACTAGATGTCATGTCTTTTGCAGCACTAAAAGCTTCAGGATTAGATCCAAAGAGAGTGATGGGAATGGCTGGAATCCTTGACACAGCTCGATATAGAGCCTTCTTAGCTACTGAGTTAGGTGTTTCTCCTAAGGATATCCAAGCTGTACTAATGGGTGGTCACGGTGATACGATGGTGCCTTTACCTAGATTCACAACTGTGGCTGGTATACCTGTTACAGATATGATCAAGAAGTCTGAGCTTAATAAGATTGTTAAGAGAACGCAGAAAGGTGGTGGTGAATTAGTGAAGCTTATGGGAACTTCAGCTTGGTATGCACCAGGTGCTGCTGCTGCTCAAATGGTAGAATCTATTATCAAAGATGATGGAAGAATTTTCCCTGTAAGTGCCTGGTTACAAGGCGAGTATGGTGTGAAAGATATGTTCCTAGGCGTACCAGTACAATTGGGTAAAGAAGGCATCAAGCGTATTATCACATTGAAGCTAAATGCACAAGAGAAGAAAGGTCTTAGAACTTCAGCTGCAGCTGTAAAAAAGGTTATTTCTGATTTCAAGAAAATGAAGCTGGTCTAAGTTATAAATGATAATACCATCTGGCATTACAACAAACAAGGGTTATGATCTTGCTGATATGGCAGGTCAAAACCCTGTTTTATTGATTTTCCTTAGGCATTTTGGCTGTATCTTTTGTAGGGAGTCTCTGTATGATATCGGCCAAGAGCAAGAGTTTTTTCAAAAGCGTTCTGTAAGTCTCGTTTTTGTCCATATGGACTCTAACGAGCAAGCACAATCATATTTTCAGAAATATGGTCTTACGGATGCACAGCATGTTTCGGATCCAGAATGTAGGTTATATCAACATTTCGGTCTTGAAAAGGGTAGGGTCAGTCAATTATTCGGATTGAAGACTTGGATTAGAGGATTTGAAGCCAATATGAAAGGTGTCCATTATCAACTAAAAAAAGCTGGTGATAGTCTCCAAATGCCAGGTATCTTTGTCTTGGACAAAGGAGAAGTGAAGAATAGCTTTGTCCATAATAGCATCGCTGACCAACCAGACTACATTAAGCTATTAGACTACTAGAATCTTGTCCTCGAGTTGTAACATAATAGCTGACTCGGGTCGTTATAATATGTATAAGTGACTAGCTCAGGTCACAACCATTATACTTATTCACATTAATCAAAGAAGTATGATACGTATAATCTCTCTTTTTAATATTCTATTGTTTACGACGCATATACTAGCTCAAGACATAGAATCAGAGTTGTTTTTCTATGGAGATGTTATGACCTATGCATTTGAAGACGAAAACAGACTAAGAGCTGCTAGTGAATTTTCGTCACTTTTGGAGACTTACTTAGAAGCTAATCCTATGCTTGAAAAGGAAGCTGACTTCAAAAAATATCTGATCATACTAGACTTAGATAAAGATCGAAAGCTTATAAGCTGGAAAGCTAAACTGAAAGATTACAAATATGAGTATGGATGTTATCTTCTAGAAAAAGACAAAGATCCTCTACCATTTGTGAGAACAGAAACGCTATCTGATGAAATGGCATTTATGACCTCGACACCAGAGGATTGGTATGGCTGTCAATACTACAATTTTCAAAAAATGTCTAAGAACCAATATCTGATATTAGGAATAGATCCGACGAGCGAATTTGATAACCAGAAGATCGCTGATATCCTAACTTTCAATAAAGATGGCTCCATTACTCTAGGAGGTCCACACTTTGAGGATAAGGAATCTCTCGGCACCTACGCTAATCGCATCATTATCTCTTATTCATCTGATGCCGCTGTTACTTTTAATTATAACCCACAACTTAATATACTCATAAAGGATCACTTAGAACCTAGATTAGGTATGCAGGCAGGTCAAGGAGCCACAAATATCCCTGATGGCACTTACGAAGGCTACAAGTTAGATGGAGATAAATGGGTATACGTAGAGAAAATTTTTGACCACGTCTATGAGACTGCCCCAATCCCAAAGCCTACACAAAGTGGTTTGTTCAAAGAGAAGTAATTCTGACAATCTGTAGGAAAGGACCTTCCTTATCTACGCTGAAAGTATCAGAACTCATTAATGAAGTAATCCAAATCACCTCTTCATTACTAGTAAATATAGGCAAGCTATGCTTTTGAAAAATGTCTATTTTCTTATCTGCAAATACTTTTTTTAACTTCTTGGTCTTACCAGCCATTCCATAAGGCTTTATCTGATCTCCTTCTTGCCAAGCTCTTATGATTATACTTTCGGATAACAATAACATAGGAACTGTACAAGCGTGCTTGTCATGTAACCTAGATGCTGTATCCTCTATTGATAAAGTAAATCGATGATTGTTGATTATCACAGATAAAGGCAGTTGACGTTTATCTACTTCTAAAGGCTGCCAAGATTGGGGTAGAGAATCGATAATCAGATAGCCATCTGCAACAACACACATCTTATTTTCACTATAGAATGTAGCGCCTTTATGAGGGAGTGCTGTATGAATTTGCTCACAAATATCTCTACCAAATCCATACTCTCTAATGACGTGATACAGAAATGTTGGTGGATGTGCTTGTAGTTGCGGTATGGAAAGTCTGAGTCGGCCATTTTGTTTTTCAGATACAACTTTGTCTTCGATTAGCGATTGTAGTAACTGCTGGTCTTCCCGTGTCCGCCTGGCTAAAGCGTTAAGCCTAGAACCAACATTTTCATCTATAACCTTAGTCAAGTCAGGTATAATCTGATTCCTAATTAGATTACGGAGATATTTATTCTTTTGATTGGAGCTATCTTCTCTATAGCCGATGTTCAGCTCTTTAGCATATGCTAATATTTCTGCCTTGGTAAATTGTAGTAAAGGCCTTAGAACAACCCCATTGATTTCTGGAATACTCTCTATTGATCTGCCATTCAGAAAATTAATAAAGATAGTTTCGACTTCATCATCGTAGTGATGTGCAGTCAATACTTTGTCATATCCTAAGGTTGTAAAGAATCTGTAGCGCTCTTTATGAGCCCAATCATGAAAATTACCACTAGCTTCTTTAGAGACAAGGTTATGAATGTGAAAAGGTAGATTGTTTGTATTTGCATATTTTTCTACAAAGTATCTATCCTCCGTAGATTGTCCCTCTCTTGTATGATGGTCTATGTGGGCAACACTATGGGTCAGTCCACTTCTCAATAATAGGTTAGAAAGCACCATAGAATCTACTCCACCACTGATAGCAACAAGAATCTTATCGTTTATTGTTACTCCTAACTGAACTAATTGTTTCTTAAACCTATTTAACAAGTTTCCTATATTGCCATTCTAAAATTCGAAGATCTTGAAATTACAATCATTTACCTATCTATTGCTTATCTCTCTCACGTTCTTAGCTTGTAAAAGTGATCCTGTAAGACCCACTAGCACTGTCAATAAGGCCTCATCTTCTGGTGATGTTGTCGAAGAAGAGAGAGTTGTCACAGAGCCTAAGACCTCTACTGATACCGCACCCCGTGACCGATTACGCTACAAAGTTAAGTTGACAGATGAAAAAGCTATAGCCAAACATAGAGCTTCTGCACTCAACATACTTAACTATAGATTGAAGAATGACAATTCGTATATGGCCATGATAGAAGCGGATACATGGGAGTATGCCTTTGTATTTGATGGAGAGATGTCAGCTCTTGGTGTACACGATGGTATTTGGATTGACTTTAAGAAGGACCATACTTATACTTACGGCAAGAATAATGTCATTCATGGTACAGGTAAATATAACTACCAGCTGGACAGGGGAGAATTGCTGATGATCGATGACCAACCTGGTAAGAAACCTGAAGAGTGGACAATCAAGTCTGCAGATGATACGATGATTATGGTTGGTACCGCAACTTACAATGACAATCACATCCAGATGAAGCTTGTCAAAGTGCCAGATGCTATACAGCAACAAAAAGGCTAAGCTTACCTATAGATTTTCAACTTATTGAGAAAGGCTCTATACTTATCAGCATTTCTATTGTGCTCTTTTAAGCTTCTAGCAAACTGGTGCCTTCCTGAGTTATCTGGAGCTGCACAGAAGTAGAGATATTTGTGTTTTTCATAATTGAGAACAGCATCTATACTTGACACATCTGGCATACAGATAGGTCCCGGCGGAAGCCCTTCATACTTATAGGTATTGTATGGAGAGTCTTTAGCTAGGTGTTTATTGAGCACTCTTTTTATTGTAAAATCTTGATTTGCAAAGACGACTGTTGGATCTGCTTGAAGTAACTGACCACGTTTAAGTCTATTGATATAGACACCAGCCACTCGCGGTTTCTCCTCATTTACTAAAGTCTCTTTTTGTACGATAGAGGCCAATGTATAGACCTCCTCCTTGGTCATATTGAGATTGGCCATTTTCTCCTTCCTACGCTTATTAAAGAAAGTTTCCTGCTCTGAGGAGAATCTGCTAATAATGGATTCAGGTGATGAATTCCAAAATATCTGATAGGTATTTGGTATAAAAAGGCTTAGAACAGTTTCTTTATTGACACCGTATTTTTTTAATGTGACTTCTGATGTAAAGTGATTTAGAAAAGTCAAGCTGTCAGATTCTAGCTTAGAAGCAAGCATCCCACAGAGCTGCTCTATTGTTCTGGCATTATTGAATGTTAACGAGAGAGCACTCTGATCACCACGTCTTAGACAAGATATGAGTTGCTTGTTGCTCCAGTTTTGCTCTAACTTATATCGTCCAGATTTTGGTGTATTAAACTTCATAAGCTTTGATACCATAGAGAAAGAGGATCGCTCCACACCAAAATCTGATTCAAGGTGTTCTACAAGCTCATCGTACGTGGTACCTGAAGGTAGGTGCAGAAAAGGTCCTGTATCTGGTAACTCTACTGTGCCGCTAAAAATGGTCTTATATCCATATCCACCTATAATTAGAGCCAGCAGAATACATATTAAAAAGCCGTATAACAGTTTTTTCATACCGAATTAATACTGCTCCTTTTCATTAGGAAAGTCTGTTGACTTGACATCTGTTATGTAGTGTTCTACAGCTTCCTTCATAATATCAAAAAGGTTGGCATAGCGGCGTAGGAAACGAGGATGAAATTCTTTAGTGATACCAAACAAGTCGTGACTGACTAATACTTGCCCATCTGTTCCATTACCAGCTCCGATACCTATAGTTGGTATATTAAGCATTTTAGAAACTTTAGTGGCTAGCTGAGCTGGAATTTTTTCCATTACCAACCCAAAGACACCTGTTTCTTCTAGCAACTTTGCATCCTCTAGTAGCTTTGCAGCTTCAGCTTCTTTCTTGGCTCTAACTGTATAAGTGCCAAACTTATAGATGGACTGTGGAGTTAAGCCAAGGTGGCCCATCACCGGTACCCCTGCAGATAGAATTCTAGATACAGATTCAATTATTTCTGAGCCGCCCTCAAGTTTAACAGCGTGCGCTCCACTTTCCTTCATTATCCTTATCGCAGACTCTAAGGCCAACTCAGAATTGCCTTGAT
>CALBWK010000020.1 GCA_937969415.1 uncultured Saprospiraceae bacterium
ACGCCAGGAGGAGCAAGATATCCTACTGCCAACAAAGCCATTGCTGATAACATATTTGCAGGTCAACTAGTCTTCGGCTATCTCGGACACGGTGGACCTAGAGGACTATCTCAAGAAAGAGTGATACAGATATCAGATGTAAGAAACTACAACAACGCTAAGAAACTGCCCATATTTATAACAGCTACCTGTTCATTTACAGGTTTTGATGAACCCAATTTTGTATCAGCAGGCGAGTTCTTAATTAAGAATCCCAATGGTGGTGCAGTGAGTCTATTTACAACTGTACGATCAGTATTTGCAAGTTCTAATAGAATATTGACACAAAATGTATACAGAAGTCTCTTCGAAAGAGAAAATGGACTTCCACTGAGACTAGGAGATATCCTTAGAAGATCTCAGAATGATGTCAATGATAATGCTATTAGCAACTCTCGTAAGTTTCTTTTGATAGGAGATCCAGCTATGCAGATAGCCCTTCCTAAGCACAAGGTGAGTGTCAAGCAGTTCAATAATGAACTGGTAACTGAGACAACTATAGATACACTAGGTGCACTGAGCAAAGGGAAGATATCTGGACAGATAGAAGGATGGGATAGTGGCGAGTTGATGTCAGGATTTAACGGAACTGTATTTATTACGGTCTTCGACAAAGCCAGCGAACTCTCGACACTGAATAATGACGGCAATGGCTCACCACAGAAATTCTCCGTCCGTAAAAACATCCTTTATAAAGGGAGTGCGACAGTAACTAATGGCGAATTTGAAGCAGACTTCATCCTACCACAGGATATCAATTTTAGCTTTGGGAAGGCCAGTATCAATCTATATGCTACAGATAACGTAAACTCTGACGCTATGGGTTGTTATGATCAAATTGTCATAGGTGGTTCTAGCGACAATATTATTACTGATAATGAAGGTCCTGAAATAGATATTTTCTTCAATGACCGCTCCTTCATCTTTGGAGGTAAAACGAATGCCGAGCCCATCCTCATCGTCGACTTAGCTGATGAAAATGGTATTAATCTGAGTTCTACGAGTATAGGTCACGATATAACGGCTACTCTCGAAGATCAAAATGGAACCAGAATAGTCCTCAATGAGTTCTATGAACCTACTGTCGATAAGATTGGAGAAGGGACAGTCACCTATCAAATGCCGGAGTTAGAAGAAGGGCCGCACAAGCTGTATCTCAAAGCCTGGGACATACTGAATAACTCGTCTGAAGAGGTTACAGAGTTCTATGTAACGGATTCGAGTGAGGGTTTTATAGAGAATGTCTTCAACTACCCTAACCCCTTCTCAACGAGTACCAATTTCACTTTTGAGCACGATCTGATCAACACCGATATAGAGGTCATCGTCAGCATTTATACCATTTCGGGTAAGTTGGTTAAGTCGATTGTAGATGAAAGATTTAGCCAAGGATCGAGGATAAGTGATATCCACTGGGATGCAAAAGACGATTATGGTAACAGATTGGCAAAAGGGATCTATTTGTACAAAATAAAAGTGTACTCGCCACAGTTAAATGTCAGTCGAGAGAGTGATTTCCGCAAGATGGCGATTTTACATTAAGAGAAACGACAATATGTTATCTTTGCACCGCTTGGGAAAGAGATGACTCGAAATACAGAAAACATTAATTCAAAAAGCGAATGACCTTATCTGTCATTCTATGCAATAGTTTAAAATTATGAAACAGATATTATTTGCCCTAGTCCTGATGATGCTAGCAAATGTAAGTACTGTAGAGGCTCAGTTCGATCCTATAAGAGGATGTGTGGTAGATGCCAATGGTCGATGTGCGCCCAATGTCATACTATCCGCAACACCTTT
The DNA here is from genome assembly GCA_937969415.1 of uncultured Saprospiraceae bacterium. Taxonomy (GTDB): domain Bacteria; phylum Bacteroidota; class Bacteroidia; order Chitinophagales; family Saprospiraceae; genus RFSX01. The sequence goes on from CALBWK010000020.1 coordinate 1,843, forward strand.
CCTCAGAATCGTACCTGATGCACGATCTGGTGCTCTAGGAGATGCAGGTATAGCAAGTTCTGCAGATCCTAATGCACTGCACTTCAACTCTTCCAAGTTGGCCTTTATAGAAAAGGATATGAGTTTCTCTGCAACATATACGCCTTGGTTGAGAAATCTAGGTATCAAGGATATCTACATGGCTTACCTTACAGGATATAAGAAAGTAGATGATCTACAGACTATAGGTGTGGGATTCAGATATTTCTCTATGGGTGAGATCAACTTTACAGATATCAATGGGAATCCTACAGGAAATGGACTTCCTAGAGAATTCGAACTGGCTGTATCGTATAACAGAAAGTTATCTGATAACTTCTCTGCTGGATTAACAGCCAAGTATATCCACTCTAATCTGGCTTCTGGTCAGACTGTTGGTGGTGTATTGATCTCTAGCGCCAATGCCTTTGCTGCAGATCTTTCATTCACGTATAAAAAGAAAGGCAACCTTACGCCTGAAGGCAGTGAGTGGACACTAGGAGGAGCTATTTCAAACTTAGGATCTAAAGTAACATACACATCAAATGACAGGAAAGACTTTATCCCAGCCAACTTTGGACTAGGAACCTCGTTGTTGCTCAACTTTGATGAGTATAATAGTATCACATTCTTATTTGATGTCAACAAGTTATTATTACCGACGCCAGTGTCTAGATTTGAAGTGGATGAAAATGGTGACATTCCAGTTGATGCCCAAGGAATGCGTATCCAAAATGACGATTGGGATCCCAACGGAAATGGCTTCCCAGATTATAAAGAACAATCTGTTTTCTCTGCGGCACTATCTTCTTGGGGTGATGCGCAGGGTGGATTTGGAGAAGAGCTCCAAGAGTTCAATATGTCTCTAGGCATAGAATATTGGTATGACAAGCAGTTTGCTGCTAGACTAGGTTACTACTATGAGAACCCACTAAAAGGTGACAGACAGTTCATCACTGTAGGTGCAGGATTGAAGTATAGTGTATTTGGTATGGACATCTCTTACCTCGTACCGACTAATAATCAGAGAAACCCTCTTGATAATACTTTGAGATTTACCTTACAGTTTGACTTTGCAGCGCTGACAGGCGATTACTAGGCCTAAAAACACTAAGACATAAATTAAAATGGAGGACCGATGTATTCGATCCTCCTTTTTTAATTTAAAAGCATGATGTAAGCCGGATTCTGTTTCCTACAGGACATCTATCATTTATCTAAGCTGCCTACCCTCCCCTATTGCCAAAGCATTGCAGCGAGCAACTACAACAGAATCTAGGATTCTGATCGAGGTATACATGGCATTTCAACCCGCAAGGTTTGTCGTACAACTGAGTTACCCCAGCTGTATGTGAGCTCTTACCTCACATTTTCACCTTTTCCTCTGAGGACAAGTCCCCTGAGGTAGTCTGTTTTCTGTGACACTTTCTATTCCCGAGTGATTATATCATCGAGACCCACCTGTTAGATGGTACGGCGCTCTACGTTGTCCGGACTTTCCTCCCAGGATTACTCCTGAGCGATAGATCACATGCTGGCCTCAAAGTTAGCGCTGTATAACTAGGAAACCACTAAGAAATCAAAGGAATTACATATTACTGTTATTTATAATATGTAACTTCGCCTTTATGTCAGGTCTCAAGACATACCTAATGCCTATGTTGGCACTGCTGATCGCCTTTGTCCTTGATTACAGAGGCACAGATGGGTGTGACGATTCTGTCACCTTAGAGAATGCCAATCAAGCCATAGACCAGCATCTAGCCACAGAGATAGCCTCTCTCTTAAAGCCAAAACTCTTAGATCGGATCAACAAGGACGTGTATAGTCCTGCAGATTACAACCATGTCCAGACTCTATTAGAAGACCTCAAAGACAAAAAGATATTTGTCGAGCTCTACCAGAACGGAGAACTGATCCTATGGACAGACAAAAGGCAAGGAGAAGCTTTCTGTAAGACTGTCGAATATACATCCTACTCTGGTGATGTCTGTTATGCACCTTTTGATCAAGGTGGTCATTTTGTATCTTCTGAACTCGAGCGACTTGAATTAGATCATCAGCTACAAGTAGACCATACAAGCGGAACTATGATATCAGCTGGCCTACCCTTGGTCGTGGGACAGCACTATCAATCTCCAAGTTTTCATAAGCTGATACTAAATATCTTCCTGATTGGTTTTCTCAGTATACTTCTGCTGAGTCTCAAGTATGACGAGCTCCTTCCTTGGTTAAGTCTAGTCGGCCTAAGATTACTGGCTCTTAAGACCAACTGGTCAGCACATTTTAATCTAGAGGCTCTTACGCAACCTATTCTAAGCACAAGCTACAATACGATCGACCTTGTCAGTGATGGCATCCTTGTATTTGCAGGTCTGATCTTTCTTTCTAATAGACTATTCAAGGAAAGCACACCAATACCTAAGATAGGGTTATGGGGTTTGTCTTCATTGCATATGCTATTATTTACTGCACATATACGTGGGGTACAACTGTTTTCGAGTAGTGATTATTTGAATCTTAATCTCGAAGACTTATCTCAATTAAGCTTACCGGATTTCTCTTTTTTCTGCGTGGCTCTATTGACGCTAATTGGTGTCTTTCATTTTGGGTATACTTTATTTAAGCATCACAGAAAAGTCTATGCAGACAAGCAAAAAGTATATCTGACTTATGGGTTGAGTATACTTCTGGCGATTGGCTTAAGTCATCTTCTTCATCTAGACGTCAACAATCTGGTACTGGGATTTTTTCTTGTACTCTATCTAACTCTGATAGACTTGTATGTTGATGAAAAGACCAAAACTGTCACTTGGGTAATATGGTGGGGTATTTTCTTTGCTATGTACTTGGCTGCCTTATTGTTCAACTACGATTTTAAGCAAGAGGTTAAAAACAGAAAGGTCGCACTCGAACAAGCTTACCACAACATCCCAACAAAAAAAATAGCAGCGCTAAAAGCCAATCACACCCTGCCCGAAGCTGGCAGCATGATTAGTGATTTGCTCATCTTACCAGAAGGTGCCTACTATGATAGAAAGGAGGTCGTATCTGTAGTTAGTAAATCTATGGGAAGGGATGATCTTTCTCTAGAGATCTTTGACGATAACGGTAAGAGTCTTTTTGACAAATCAGAATATAGCCCTGCCTATTTTAGCAATTTGGTCCAGCTAGATAGCCTCACTTATTTTGACGAGCTGCAAGCTATTGCTTGGTTTGCAGTACCTGTCGAAGGCGCTAAGGCTTATGCAGGATTTTCATTTGAAGAAAAATATATAACACCGATCTACGCCTACAATTATTATAGAAATGGCCAATTGATTTACAAAAATCAAAACCTAACTCAAGAAGAATACAGAATCGCTTCAAATTCGAAGTCTTCCGTGATTACAAAAGGCACAGATATTTTGGTCACCTATAAGCCTTCCTCTAGTAGGCTGCTTGTGAGCAAAAAAGTATTTCCGGGATTTATAAAGCCAGTAGCCCTCTTTGCTTTTCTCTTTAGCATTCTTATAGGGCTAATCATCGTCTTAGCCTTAATGAGAAAACATCTCAAAGTATTGCCAGAAGATTGGTCTCTTGTCGTACAAAATATGTACTCGCTGAATAGCAAGATTCAGATCTCATTGATACTCGTGATCTTTCTTTCATTCTTAGTTATAGCGACAATCACAAGTAGCTACCTCAAAGCGCACTTACATAAAGAGAAACAACTGGTTATAAAAGAGAAACTTGAAAATCTCACACAGAGTTTTGTAGACAAAACACGTATCTCTACTACCTTAACAGAATCAGTGGAAATCGTGTCCAACTATGAGAAAGATATAGAAAAAATTCACAATGTAGAGATGGAAGTCTTTCCCTTGTATGCTTCTAGGACGGGAATGGATTTCTTTACGAAGATGTACTTTACGAAGCAAGATAATCCTGGGCCGATAACCTATAAGATGAATGAAGCAGCAGAGCATTCTCTCTTGCCCATTATGCATAAGAAAGAGATTGCAGGTGTTGCTACCATCTCGCTCAACAGAAAAACTGAAGGGCATGCCCTGAGTGTCTTAGATTTCCTCGGTAGTATTTTCAATGTGTATGTATTCCTCTTTTTGATTGCCAGTGTGTTGTCAATCTTTATTGCACAATCTATAACCAAACCCTTGTCTATACTCAATCAAAATATGAGTAAGGTAGGTCTAGGAAAGGAAAATGAAAAAATAGACTGGGCTGGAGATGATGAGATAGGCGTACTCATTAACAACTACAATACGATGGTTGCTAAGTTGGACGAAAGTGCGGAAATGCTGGCCAAAAAAGAAAGAGACAATGCGTGGAGAGAAATGGCCAAGCAAGTAGCGCATGAGATCAAAAATCCGCTAACACCAATGAAGCTCAGCATACAGTATTTAGAGAAAGCCATAAAGAGAAACCCAGCTGAAGCACATCAGATTACTAAGAAAATGTCTGGTACAATGCTAGAGCAGATCGAGAACCTGACAGGTATAGCGGAAGCTTTTGGCAATTTTGCTAAAATGCCTCAAACGGCAAATAGCACAGTAGAACTTAACAGTGTTGTAGAAGCGGTGCACAACTTATTTAGAAAGCGAGAAGATATGGATATCAACCTCGCTGTACCTATCGATCCTGTGTATGTATTTGCTGATAAGAACCAAATCATCAGAATACTCAACAACCTCGTCAAGAACGCTACAGAATCCATACCTGATAGCCGTAAGGGAGAGATCTTTGTAACACTGACCACCAAAGCCAATAAGGCCATCATAGAGGTCAAAGACAATGGAATAGGTATTACAGAAGACCAGCGTGATAAAATCTTCCAGCCAAAGTTTACAACTAAGGATTCTGGTTCTGGGCTAGGATTAGCCATCTCCGCCAATGTGATGGAATCTATGAATGGCCGCATCTATTTCGACTCCACTCCTGGTCTATCCACTAGCTTTTTTATGGAACTAGACCTTATCAGATCGCAGATATACCACGATTCTAAAGAAAGAATTACATTAGATTAAAACAAATCTGTTAGAAGGTTGTAATCTTAATGTTATGAGTATACTACTGAACATACTGATTATTATAGGTACGGTGATAGCAATGGAATTTGTGGCGTGGTTTGCCCATAAATTCATTATGCATGGCTTTCTCTGGAAATGGCATGAAGACCATCACCAACCCCATCTCAAAGATGGATTTTGGGAGAAAAACGATAGATTTTTCTTGGTTTTTGCCATTCCATCTGCTTTCTGCTATATGTCCGGATCTTTCTGGGAAGGCTGGGGCGCATTGCTATATATAGGAATAGGTATATCCATTTATGGTCTGATCTACTTTCTCATACACGATGTGTATATACACCAGCGGTTTTCTTGGTTCAGACAACTAGATAGTAAATACTCCAAGGCCATACTCAGAGCGCATGGTGCCCATCATGCTGTGCAAACTAAGGAAGATTGCGAGTCATTTGGACTCCTTGTGGTTAATAGCAAGTTCTTTAAATCTAGAAAACACTGGAAAGTAGAATCCAACAACAAAATCTATAAACAGAAAAAGTCCTAATCACTCAGAACTTTTTCACTCAATCAATTTGAACAAATCCAACTATCGCTAGTCATTTTCACTTGACTAGTCGATTATGATCATCTCTTGAACTTGAGAATGACCATTGGCTTCTACTTTACAAAAGACCAAACCTGATTCTAGATTGGCTCTATTTATCTTTAACATATTTATTCCAGTGACGCCTTCTGTGTGAATCACCTGTAGCAAGCTGCCCTTAACATCAAAGAGAGAAACGGTGACTGCGGCGTCAGTAAGTAACTCATACTTTACAAACGTATAATCATTAAATGGATTAGGGTGATTCGGGTATATCGTTAATAACTCATCAGTAACAGGAGAAGACAGACTCAGTCTATAAATATCTTCTGCTTGCATATCATAAGTCTGAGGCTGCAACTGACCATTAAGAATACTCATCTGGCTTTCTATGTCCATATTAATATCTTGAGCTAATACAACCTTAAATAAATCTGTGCCTTCAGTATAACTCTCCATCGCACTTATAGCGAGTGTATTATCTGTCAATACATAGGCTTGAGCATCAAGCCCTTTTACCTCTAGAACTTCCAATTGTCCAAAGTCTATAGCGACCTGAAAGCCTGCTACTGATCTATCTATTTTGAAAGCCAGTTCTGAACTATATCCATCATCTAACAAGGTCTCTATATAATCTAATTTCACTTGAGATTGCTGCACAGGAGCTGAAGACTGACTGTTAGCGACTACATCACCATTGACGTCTCCAATCTTAACTCCAATAAAGTTTTCGTCCATCATCTCTGTATTCAAATCTCTAATCACTCTCGTCTTATTATAATCCCAAGGTGCATTTAGGTCTAGCGCCTGATCTGAATCTACGACTACCCAACTCTCGTTCTGAGGCAGCTCTGAGTAAATTCCTAAAATGAGTTTTCTTAGTTCTATTAAGTCTTGCCCGTTGATTTTGTTATCGGCATTAATATCTGCGGCGATCATCTTATAAGGACTATCTAGACTTTCTATACCGAGTATATGTCTTTGTATCAAAACTAAATCCAACGTACTTATTCCATTGAGATAATCTTCATCACTCTGTCCTGTAAGACTGTAATCCATATTCAAATGATTATCGGAGTAGATGTAAGCACCTTGTACATCGGTCGTCTTTAACTTAGGGAAACCCGGCATAGTCGTTGTCAATGAAGTAGAAATACCTTCTACCGCCTGACCCGTCTCTGTTGTAACTACACCTGCCACTAGGCCTTGCGCACCGCCTCCGTTGTCATTCACTCTCAGATTGACTGTACAGAAATCTATGTTCTCACAACCATCCCAGACATAGATGGGTACAACTATCTCACCTGTAGATGGATCGATATCCTCTGTTGTAAATATCTTACCACTACTGTGGAGACCTGGCTCCCATCGATGAACATCTCCACCATAATCATCAAGATCTTGATATCGACCAGCGCCCACTACGTCACACAATTGCTTATTGGGTTCTACTTCGCTTGCATCATAGAACCAGTAAGTTGTATCATACCATTGGAGGTCAGAGTTACTATCGTACTCGTCATCACATCTTGGCGGAGGTGCGACATCCGTAAAAGTAAAATTCAGTTGGTCCATATCTGTGCAGTTATCAAAACTGGCTCTATTAAAGTCTATGGCCCACAATTCTACTTCACCATTATTCATCACTGCAGTACTGACATTGAGACAGTATGGAGTGGGAGCTTTCTGATCTTCTATAAAGAAGTAAGATTCTTTTTTCTCTATGTTTCTACAAGCGTCATCTACTGACCACAAGATTCTGTGAGGAGTTTTGCTTCCTTCAAATCCATCAGGCAATGAAATATATTGTGCCTGTCCAGAAGTTGTTTTTTCAAGACGGAGTGGGTTGGGTTCTCCATTAGGGAGTGTCGCTGGCGCCGAAGTAGAATACGTATAGTCAATAATCCAGTCTCCATACAAATCTATCTCAACCTGCCAGTTGAGCCAAGGACTAGCACATAATCCTGCATCGTGAGCAAGCGCTGTCAATACAACACCTTTACTAACACAATCGGTATCTACTGGATATCTTTGGTTAACATCTACTAAGACAGTTGGCAAGGTGTGGTCTTCGATATAGACTATCTGGGTGAACGTATAAGCACCTTCACCAGTAGTCAAATTATGATTACACCAATCGATAACCGTCCAGTTATTGATGACTTGGGCACAGACATCATCCTCGACCATAAACGTCTCTGAGTCAAGTGAAACGCCTACAAGATTGCAGACAGCCTCTTGCCAAGTCGGCTCACCTGTATCGGTATCCGTACAATCGATTCTCATATCCTGAGGAAATACTATTGTACTCGGATCAAACACATCGTCAACAGGTTCTATAACCAACCATTGCGTACATTGATCAAATTCTTTTCTAATTGCTCCGAAGCCACAAGCAGGATTATACTCAGGAACATCTATGCCAATGTACCCCGGCACATTGCCGTCATTGGGTCTTTTTCTTCGTGGCTCGGTATCTTCAATTACCTGAAGTGTATCAATAAGGATAGGCACCTCCCCGCACGCAGTAAATAGTTGTGGGACTCCGCCTGTGTTGTCAAAAAGATTAAAATCCATATCACAACTTAAAACCATATCGGGCGGACAACTTAAGGCGGTCCCTTCTTTGTCTTCTAATCTAATTGTACTCCAAAGAAGATTCTCATTGCCCACAAAATCCCTAACTCTAAACTGTACATCAACGAGTACAGACTCAGAAGCTTTAAGGTCCTCGCAGCAGAATGTAACAAAGTCACCCCAGACTGTATCTTGAGGATTACAGGCTGCGGATAATCTCTTCACCTCAATGGTCACATCACTACAAGCATCAAAACTACCGTTATCAATATCTGAGGCATATATTTTAGCAGTACCTAGCCCACCTAAATCTGTAAAGGTTAACTCTACAACAATATTCTGGATAGTCACAGGCGTAGGTGGTGTTAAGTCACTTACTTGCAATTGTACATTTTCACGTGTTACATTTCCGCAACAGTCTTCTGCTATGTATTGTAAAGTATAAATCCCTGGCTCTACACCTTGTATAATATAGCCATCTACTGGATTTCCAGATATAGGGTTAAAGTGCGCCAGCAATCTTACCTCGTAATGGATATTTTCATCACAGTTGTCACGTAAGTGCTCAGGTCTAGGAACATACACATCTGCTGCACATTGCCACGGATCAACACTCTGGAAAACATCTTTTACCAAGACCTCTGGGCCTTCACCATCTACGATATCTATGTTTTGTATGTAATCAAAAAACTGTCCATCACACCAATTAAGAACTGTCCATCTTCTAGATATTTTGACATTACCTTGGCAATCTGGTCCACAAGCATCCAATTCTAAGTCCGCATAAGAGACATTGAGATTACAGATTCTGCTAGTCAGTGGTTGAGGGTGGAAGTCTGGAGAGCCGATACCCGGAAGATAGTAATGTGGATAGCCGTAAATGACTCCTTCGTTATTTTCTATTACGCAGTCAATTTCTTCTTCTCCATCATCGTTAGAATCTTTATCCTCAGTGGTAGGATTGTCAAAATAAGCCGCTATCGCAGCGGGTGTCGTTGCAAGATTACAAGAAGGTATAATTACTCTCTGTACAGGCATCAACAACATTCCGGATACTGGAGTGCCATCGCCTTGCTCAATGATAGGATCTCCAGCAGCATCAGCAAAGGCAAGTGGTTCGAAGCTATAGTATTGCACACAGTTCTCAGAAACAAGATCCTGTCCTGAGCTGTATCTAAATGTCCAAGTTCTTATTAGCGTACTGCTTCCGGCGCAGACATTTGAATCTACAAATAGGTCATTGTAAAAGGCTTCTACTTCTTGATCACAGTTATCTGTAACATACCGATCGATATACTCACTAGGGTCTGATGGTATCAACTTATCGAGTAATTGTCTATCATATCCTCTTACTCCAGTAACCCTATTGTACTCCTTGAACAGATTATAAGAGGCACAAGACAATCTACAAGCAGGATCACTTATAGATGGGTCGGTGCAGGGGCCACATATAATTTCAGGGGCTTGCTTATCTTCTATAGTAATTGTTCCCCAGCAAAAATTATTTGCTGATAAATCATGGACTTCAAATACAATTTCTTGACCTAAGAAACTTGAGGCATTGGATAAGTCTACGGGAATTCCGTTTTTCTTATAGACCACAGTAAGTGTGGTCAAGTCATAGTCTCCTTTAATCAGGTATTCAGGACCTAAGGTTATATCACAAGCACTACCTACGGAGGTACTTAGATTATTATGACAAGTGAGTTGTTGGGCTTGTATAGTAGACGACATTATCGTCCATATACATACGCAAACGAGGGCTACCCTCGGGGAAATGGGAAATCGGTACATAACGTTCAAATTATTGGGACTCCAAACTTAATAGAGAAAATCTTATAACTCCTTAATAATCAATTAATTAGAACGGTATATTTTAGATGATAATTTATTATTATCTTTAAAGTAGCAAGGTTAGAAGCCACTACATAATGTTAAAAAACATATTGAAAAAAGACTTCGAGCCAATGATGAGCGGAATGTTTATCAATTAAAAGAATTGATATTATTCGGCGTATAATTACAAATCAAATTTTCAAATTAAATAATGAGATCTATGAAAATACATTTACTAAGCCTTCTAGGTGTTATGATGCTTTGTTCTGTCGTTACAATCGGCAATCTTGGAGCTCAGGATGTAACCTTCACACCTGAATTTTATAAGTTGGAAATCGTTGATGAAGACACAAAAAAGCACGGTTTCGAAATGACCAACAATACTCAAGGTACTTTAGATTGGTACTGGAATATCGAAATTGCTGATGATTTTCCGCCAGAATGGGAAGTGCAAGTCTGTGATCTCAATCTATGCTATGCTTGGGGAGTGGAAGCATCTTCAGATGCCTTGCCAAATGAACACCCTGCAGCTGCAACGACAAATCCAGAATTACAATATGTCAACATTAGATCCAATGGTGTTGCTGGAACTTCTTCAGTTGTCTTATGCATTTATGGTGATCCTGCAAGGACACAAGAAATCTTCTGTACATCTGCAACAACCTCAACTAATGAATTAGGTGAAATAGTTAACCACTCTTTATATCCTAATCCCGCTGTAGATGGCTTTCAGATTTCTAATGACGAGCTCGTAGAAAGTATCACCATTACAACAGCTACAGGTGAGAGGCTATTGAGTCAAGCACACAGAAGTGGCGACAGAATTGATACCTCAGAGCTACCTGCTGGTTCTTACATTGTCACG
>CALBWK010000021.1 GCA_937969415.1 uncultured Saprospiraceae bacterium
GGTTTCCGTTTGATTCTTAATCTTTTTCTTAATAACTCTTCTATGTCTCGCTTTTATTTCCAATTATTATTTTATGCCATATAACGGATAATTATATCGATCGTCTCTGAGAGGTACGATCAGATATGATCTGATATATATTGTTATGTCTCGTATTCTATATTTCAAACATTAATTTATTTCTTTGTGATGATTAGAAATAATTTTTTATTTCATCTATGTCATTGAATAATAAAGACTAAGCTTTGAGTATGAAATCAATTTTATCCTGCTCAATGCCTATTCTTAAAGTTGTTAATAGTTCGCCTAATAGGTTTGTTCCCTTCCAGTTTTCATATTCCTTTAATTTTGGATCATCTTTACTTAATCCCACTCCCCATATACAATCATCTTGAGTTGCTTTAACTAAAATCTTTCCTTTAGTTGATAATAAGTGATCTCTTAAAAAGGATGAAGTCATAAATTTATATTTATTCACATAGTGAACTATTCTTGTCTTGTGATCATCCCAAATTTTATCAGAGAAATTAATTATATTTCTTCCGAGATCTGCAATTCTTTTTTGATTAACTTCTACCAATATTTTCTTACTTATTTGATAGTCCCCAAACAAAACTGCTTTGTAATGCATCATCATTTGGTCTGCTGAATTATAAATTACGTAACTATTGCTATTATTGATTTGAAGATTATTAAAAATCATTGAGGCTTCAAAGTAAAATGGACCAACAAAATCGTGTATATAAGCTTGAGAGAATGGAGATTGTGAGTCTCCAAAATACTCATGCTCTTCAACATATTTTTTTTCAAGGGAAAACTCTCCGAAATCTCGAATATTCTTCGCTAACAAACCATTGTTAGTTTTTTCTAATTGATTACTATTTAGAATTGATTGCTCATAAGTTAATTTGTACAACTCTTTTAATGACATGCCATTGTATTCATTATTATAGTATTTAAATGTTCCCCTATAATTCGTCTTGAAGAAATTCTTCCTATCTTTTAGTGTTAATTTTTCATATTCAAATAATTTCATTCTTATAATTTAATATTGCACTCTTATGAGACATAACTACCTTATAACTCCACCCACACTTCCTTAATTACAGTTATATCACTTATCTCTTCACTTCATTAATCAACCTCAACCTCTACTCTACCTTTATCACCTGACTCACATAGCACATCGGGTCATTCCACGCAATCCCCTCTCCTGCTTGCAGCTCTTCTGCTAGCCCTGAATATTCCATATTGACATAAAGCTTGGCTGGCAACTTGGGATCCAATTTTGTAAAGCGCAGATCCAAACTATCCAAGCCGAAACCATACACCGTCAGGAGACGAGACTTATTCTGACTGCCACTCAACCGCTTATTATATCGATTATCCAAAAAGATACTGTCTACATTAGATGCCTCAGGTAGATAAACATAGGCGATGCTAGCCCGCTTGGGATTATTGATGTTGTAGGAATAACTATTTCTGCCCACCGACAGAGCATCTACTGTTATCTTAGACTTCAATGACGGTACCTTACTCTGGTAAGACTTGTAATGACTCGCTGACGTTAAGTGCTTAGCCAGATCGCCAGAGGATGACCCTTCTAAGAGACCTTGATGTCCAGCGTGCAGATGCGTATCAAACGTCGCTAGATAACTCTCGTTACTTTCACCATCATAGACATATTTAAGATTGGTCAGGAGAGGCTCTTTTTCCGAAGGCTCTGTCTTGATATGCGCTATAATCAAGCTGCCCAAAAACAAAAGGAATCCAAAACCTAAAATGACCTTGCGTCCAACTTTATCCCAAGCAGAAGGCATCAAATACATAGAGGCCAACATCGCCAATGCACTAGGTAATACTGCACCCGGCAAGGCCCCTAGACTAAACGCCAAGAACAGTCCGTGAGACAAAAACGTCCACATACCCACTAGAAAAAATATGTAGAAAAGTCCATTGAGCTCTGCGTCTTTTATTTTCGTCCTCAGCAACATCGTTAGGCTTAAGGCCAAGGCCGGGAGCAACATAATATATGCACCCGTCGGCATTGCAACATACAAGGCCGTAGACAATATGGCCATCAACAAGAGCAGTGCATACCCTTGCTCATTTTTATATTGCGAAGAGATCAGCCATCTACTCAATAGGGCCATAATAATTACAGACAAACCCAATCCTGCAATAAAATACCACTCGTGATTATAATAATGGTAGCTATAAAAAATTGCATACTGAGGATAGACCATCTTAGTTAATGCGCCTAGTCCAAAATTGCAAACCCCCACAAAAAGTATAGCCAACAACATCATAAGAAAACTAGCCAGTGTAGACTTCAAACTGAAGCTGCCTTTTCGACGCATCAAAAATGGCAATCCCAAAATCAAGAACCCTAACAGAATTAGTAAGTACAGATCAAAACTTGCAGGGTAATGAAACAAGACACCATAAAAATTAAAGAAACTAGCATTACCTGTCTCCTCTTTAGAAAAATCATAATTGACAAAATGCTTGGCCATCAAGTACATATTTTCTCCAGTGTGCTGGATACTGTTCATACTGATGTTGTCTACATTATCTGCAGGATTATGGTAATAAGAGAAGCCATCTATAAAAGCGTGGTTGATCCCGGGGACATTCTGCTGAGAGAAGGCTGTAAAGTCTGAACTGTTACGCATTCGCTCATATACTTCATATGACAATGAATTAGCTATTGGCCTAATCGAAGACTTTTTCATTTCCCGAACCAACCAAGCATTATCATCCGACCACTCGAAGGAGGTACAAGGTCCTTGATTTCCACGTGCCTCATAGTTAAGCAGGATACCTACATCATCCATCTCTTGATGATTGACATGAAAGTAAGCGCCCAAGAGACCCATCTCTTCGCCATCTGTGATGAGAAGTTGGAGGTCATTTTTCCTAGGTTCAGACTTTAGGAGCTTGGCCGTCTCTATCATAGAAGCTACAGCATAACCATCATCAGCTGCACCTGGTCCTTCAAAGACACTGTCATAGTGTGCTGCCAACACCACTTTTTTGGCCAGAGAATCACTTCCTGGTAATACAGCGACAACATTCTCTACATAGGCGCTGCGGCAATAGCGACTGCCCCAAGAAAGATGTACATACCCTGACTCTACTGACGCTTCTAAGCCCAACGCTTCTAGCTCCCTAACGAGATAATCCTTGACTTTTTTGTTGGCTGTACTCCCGATAGGATGTGGCTCCGCAGCGATGACCTTGAGATAGTCCATAGCATTTACAGCAGAAAAGCTCGTTGTACTGCGTGGTTTGACCTTGGTTGCTGACTCTCTATAATGAGACAAGACAATAAAACAAACAGAACAGATGATAAGCAATAGACTGCGTGCCATAGGAGTTAGATTGTGTCAAGTGATACTTCTCTAAGCTACTAAATTTATTGATGACTTAGACAAAGGCTATACATTACAGAAAACGCTATGTAATAAGCACCCTAAATATATTAATCCGACCATTTCTACTACCCTCAGCTAGGCTGTTACAAGAGGTTGTCTATCTTTAAAATTTGGAACGGACTTACGCAGATATATGGACATAAAAGATCTACTCCTAGACTATGAGCTAGAGATACTCGACCTCAACAACTTCCTACTCAATGCACTGCTCGCAGCACTACTAACGTGGGTGCTCGCCAGCTTCTACAGAAAATATGGCCAGTCCGTCAGCAATCGACATCAATTTTCCAAGAACTTTATGCTTCTAGCGTTGAGTACTATGCTGATCATCTATATCGTCAAGTCTAGCATCGCCCTCTCGCTGGGGCTTGTGGGCGCCCTCTCAATAGTAAGATTTCGTGCGGCTATTAAGGAACCAGAAGAACTCACCTACCTCTTCCTCGTTATAGGCATCGGCCTGGGTATGGGTGCCAACCAACCACTTATTACCTTGATAGCCTTTGTGTTGATCTTGGCCCTGCTCTACATCCAAGTCAGATTTGGAAAGGACAAAGCCTTTGATCTCAACAGACAGATGGTGGTCAATGTTTCTTCTCAAACACTTACTGATACGGCAGTCAATGAAATGATGACGTCTAATTTTGATGTCGTAGAGCTGCGGCGTATGAGTCAGGACAAAGGGAAGCTCTTTATGACATATGTCATTGATGCTAAAAAATTTGAGCAAGTTTCAAAAACGAAAATTGGTTTACTGGCGCTCGATCCTGAGGCAGAGTTTTCTTTTGTGGACAATAAGAATATGATAGGTTGATAAAGCCGCTTCTCATACTCGGCACTTGTCTGTTAGTGACCCATACCTTCTTTGCACAAGCGGGGCGGCTAGAGAGTGAATACAAACTAGACGTACACCCCGAAGATGTATCAGCACTTTGGACCTTTGCACAAAGCGAATACGGACAATCACAATTTGATCTTGCCGGCCTACAATTGAACGGACAAGCCTCTACGGAAGTATTTATAGATAAATATTTCGATGTATCAGATGGTAGTTTCGCAGATGGTGAAATCAGTTTGCGACACAGAAAGAGATTCAAAGATGGCCAGTTGCTCAAGCAACTGATTCAGCTCAAAACTCCTTACTCTGAAGACAAAGTCATTAGAAACGAAATCAAATTTGAAGTTTCGGAAAGCAAAAATATTAATGATTCCTCCCAAAGGCACGATCTCCTCAAGTATTTGAAATCGTCTGACGCTGATCGACTGGCCTATCACCTAGTACCACTCAAAGTACGACCAGAGGCTTTAGAATTCTCACTCAAACTTAAGCAAACAAGAAAACGGATCTACATATCTGACCATACGGGTGCTAGCATCGCAACCATAACCTTAGATGAAGTCAACTTGGCCAGATTTCCATTTAACCATTACGCAGAGATGGAACTCGAACTCAATGAGATACGCTATACACAGGCGGACGCAGAAGAGCGAAAAAAAATGACAGACCTCAACGAAGCTATAAAAACGCAATTGTCAAATAACTTTCCCAGATTGAAAGTTGATCAGCGATCTAAGTACCGAAAAATGAAACTCCTTGTCGACAACAGTGTTGCAGCAACTACTTACGATAATCTTGCTTGGATATTCTTCGGTATCATCACCTTACTAGCAGCATTTTTTTTCATTAAAGATCAATGGCTATGAGGTTAAAAGATAACACTAATAAGAAGTCTTTCTCTAAGTCACTGACAATATTTCTTCTAGCGATAATATTACTAGTAGGGCTTGGCGGTGGCATTTATAAACTGAAAAATCTAAAGCAAAAAACAAACTCTACACAAAACGAAAATACAGCTTCAGTATCAGCCCTCACTTACAAAGGGCCAGAACTCAACATTGATCTAAAAAAAGAAGCCTATGGCAAACTCAAAAGAAAAAGTAAAGAAGCGCTAAAACGAGGCCTGCTCTTTACCTCTAAAGATGATCTCGTAGATGCCCATCTTAAAATAGATGGCAAAGCGTATGCTTGCAAGTTAAGACTCAAAGGCGACCTACTCGATCACTTGCAAGGAGATCGCTGGTCGTTTAGGATAGTACTGAAAGGCAATGAGGAGTGGAATGATATGAACACCTTTAGCATCCACAACAGCCAATCTCGAGCACACACCGCTGAGTGGGTAATGCACGAGTTGTTTCGAGAAGAGGGCATAATCGCACCACCATATGACTTTCTTAAGGTCAAGCTAAATGGAAAAGATCTTGGCGTCTATGCTTATGAGCAGCATTTTGAAAATCAACTCTTAGAAAAAAACGGGCGAAGTATAGGGCCTATTCTAAAACACAATGACGATGCTTACTGGGAAAATGTGCAGGCCAAAATTTCTCCCTTCCCTTGGGTAGAGGCCTCACATATCGAGCTCTTTAATGACACTAACAAATCTGATCCAGAATTTATGTCGGCCTATGAGACAGGCAAGGGAATGCTCAATGGATTCTTAGCAGGGCAGCTAGCTGCAGAAGAAGTTTTCGATATAGAATTGATGGCCAAGTATTATGCGCTTCTAGATATCTCCCACGCTTGGCATGCGCAACAATTTACCAACATAAGATTCTACTACAATACACTATCAGGAAAACTAGAACCCATCGCCTATGATTGCTTTGGCGATTACTTGCATGAGGTGACCAAAGACTGGGAGGCCTTTGGCGAAGCTTATAACGACAGAGCAGACAAAGAATCTATGTACCAACGTGGTAATGTCTATCGATACTTGCTCTTTCAAGACAATAATTTCTACAAAAAATACCTGCAATATCTAGAAAAATATACCAACCCTAATCACCTAGCTACACTGGTCAAAAAATACAAAACGCCTCTAGATGATCGTGCCCGCCTGATTCGATCTGATAAGAAATATAAAGACTATGAGCTCAATTGGGATAAATTCTATGCCAAGGCCAAATTTACCTACAGAAAGCTGCAACCGCAAACTGCACTCTCCCTAAAGGCTTATCGCCGCAGTGATTCCAAAACCAATATAGCTCTTGAATCTTTTCACGGTTTCCCACTAGAAGTTATCGGCTTCGGTAATGAAATTGAGATGACCAACCCTTTGAGTACACCGTTCATCCTAGAAGGCTACAATCACAAGATACCTGTCCGACGATATACACTTGACCATACACAACCTATCGATTATATCTACTATAAAACCTTGGGCTTACAACAGATTCATAAAACAAAATTGCTACGTGAAAATGTAGCGGAAGGCTTGCCCATTCTTGCGGATAAGAACAGTTTGGATCTCACAGCTTTTCCCTTCATCAACAACTTAGGTAATCGGTTGATGATTCCTTCTGGCCATCATAACATAGAAGAGCCATTGGTTGTTCCTTCAGAGTATACTTTAGAAATTGCTGCAGGAGCTGTTCTGAATTTTGTAAAGCGGGGAGCACTCTTAAGTTATGGATCTATCAGCGCAGTAGGGACTCCACAAAATCCTATTAGCTTTTATGCTGAAGGAGTGGCGCACGGCCTGATGTTGTCACAGCAAGAAAGTGTCTCGCTATTCAGTTACTGCAACTTTATAGGCTTATCGGGATTTAGATACAAAAATATTACTGCTCCATCCGGTGTAACGATCTATAGCAGCACAGCGGAGTTCTCTCATTGCGGATTTCAGAACATT
This sequence comes from uncultured Saprospiraceae bacterium, assembly GCA_937969415.1. Classification (GTDB taxonomy): domain Bacteria; phylum Bacteroidota; class Bacteroidia; order Chitinophagales; family Saprospiraceae; genus RFSX01. The sequence goes on from CALBWK010000021.1 coordinate 7,124, forward strand.
ACAGCACCAGAAGCACTCAGCACACAATACGCTAAAGTTTCCCTTTCTCATACAGATTTTAAAAGCTGTCAAGGAACAGCTCTGCTCTCTAATAACACGGCACTCAATTTGGCCCAGGTCAATATTAGTGATATAGGAAGGGATGGCCTCGTCATTAAATCCGGCTCACTAGAAGGGATAGATGTCAAAATAGATTCTGTCCTCAATAGAGGATTGGTAATGACAGATAATGCACATACGTACATATGGAATGCAGGGATAGAGGATAGCTACCACGGTATCTATGCAGCTGAGCATGCTAAGGTCAATATTAGGAACTTATGGTTGACGAGATTACAATCCGGTATAGAGGTCCGTGGACAGAATGAACCACTTACAGAATTTGAAATAGGTAAGCTACACACCAACGAAATCAAGCAACCACTACTATTAAAGAAAGGTGTTACGATAACTATAGATGGTAAAAAGCAAGTAGCACCATGAGGTATGAGCGCAAATACCGAATAGAATCTAGTGACTACGATAACATCTATCACGAGCTGATGTCTAATCCTTCTGGATTTAGAATAGCCTATCCAGATCGCATCGTTAACAGCATCTACTATGATGATATAGATTATAGTGCCTACAACGATAATCTCTTGGGCATCGGACATCGTGTCAAGTATCGTGTGCGGTGGTATGGGTCGAGCCTAATTCAAATAAATAAACCCATTCTAGAGAAAAAGATTAAAAAGAATCTACTAGGGACCAAAGCGTATCAACAACTTCAAGATTTTAATCTTAATGAGAGAGCTCCTCACTTACCTGAGACCTTTACCTATCCATCTAATCATCTCTACCCTTATATCCTTGTACGCTATCACAGGACTTATCTAGAGTCTATAGATGGACATCTCAGAGCAACAATAGATAGAAACTTAGAATATATATCCCTACTCAATGGACGTCTCTCTCCTATCCGTCAATCAGACCCAGGCTTTATTCTTGAAATAAAATATGAAGAAGATTGTGTAGAAGAAGCCAGATTGTGTACAAGTATGATTCCCTATCGTCTGACAAAAAACTCTAAGTACGTCAGTGGGATGCAGGGGATGTTGATGTAGTTAAGAGTTTTACAGTCCAACTACAATTTTTTAAACTCCAGCACCATCCTCAAACTGCTCGACACATCCCTTGATTCAGAAATAAGGTAGGTCGTAGACCAAGTGCCTTTCCAAAATAGATTATCAATAGGTATAAGAATGTCTTCAGAATGTTCATATGCGCCTTGTGTATAACGAAATTGCTCATCACTCGTCACAACATCCTTCTCCAGTAGATCAATATGAATGAAATACTCATCATTAGGGCTTATATCGATTCCACCAAGGTGCTCTTCATAATGATCTCTATCTTCTCCATCTAAAAGAATAGGTTTTTCTTGATGAAAAATTGTCTTACCATACTTAAGCTCATGGATTTTAGCATAACAATTAGAAAGGTCAGAATAACAGCTATCATCGATATCTTTTCTGCTTATCAATTTTATCTCGCCATACACTTCTAGTCCAGTAGAGAACGAAAGTTCATCAGTACAATCAATAGCCTCCAACCTTATAGATTCTATACCTAGCTGGACAACTTCCTCTGCAACAAAATCTTCACTAAATGGGTACATAATATTAATCCATCTTTTATCTAAAGTAGATAGGTTGTAAGTATAAGGAGACTTATAATCACAGAATGTTGGTTCAACGCCTATCTGATAATGCATAATAGAGTAACGATCATACACGGAGTACTTTAATCCCTCTGTATTCTCAAGTGGCAAATAGTTACTACATCCTATTCCATTCGCCGTGCAATAATTATTCATTGCTTCCTCATCCCAACAAATATCTGCGAGTGGGTTCTGATGCTCATGTCGCAATCCTAAAGCATGGCCAAACTCATGCAGCACAATTCTCTTAAACTCTCTATAAGCCCTGTCACTATCATCAAAAATTTTAATCGCTTTATATAGGCTTTCGATTGGAAGATTCATTGTCTTAGAGTCAAAGATAGAACGCTGATATCGTCTACCGACAAAGCTCCAGGGGCTATCTAAATAATCTGTACCTATCAGTATATGCACTTCATCATCAAAAGTAAATTCCAAATTAATATTGGCGTAATGTTCGTAAGTGCTTGCTATAGACTCTATTAGATCAAAATATTCAGCAGAAACTGTCTGGTCAAATCCGACCTTTATTGTTTGCCCAATTTCCCAAAGTTGCTTTGGGTTGTAAGTAGCTGACCAAAGTGAAATAACTGACACCATATAAACAACAGTTACAGTTGAGAAAGCACGAACCCAGTTGTTTCTGCTAATTGTGTCCATATATTGGAAATTTAGCTTAGTCGAATTAGCGATATATTGAAGCTTCCTTGAAATAGATAGTAAAGTTATCACAAAATCGAAGGACTAAAAAGCAAACAATTAAATGCTGAGCTTTACCTTTGAAAAAGACGAAAATATTTGTAGCAAAATAAGAATTCGAAAAATATGTAAGCAAGACTTGTTGCCAAAATGATGCATTATATCTGATACATTTTAACAAATATCAGAAACTACTAGAATCTAAGTTATCTCCACTTAAGCTACTAAATTTCCAGTTCAAACTTCTATTATCTACGTTGTGAGTAAACGTCAGGTATTTCGAATTTTTATTATCACAATTTATACCAGAGGCTAAATAGTAGATGCTATCTTTTGTTCTTTCCTCAAACTGATCCACATTGTTACCAATATCTCCTGCAAGGGCAATAACTTGAACTCCCCGTTCTTGCACTTTTTGTAATTGCGGTAAAATTCCTGTCATCCAATCATTACGATGAATCTTGTAATTACAAGACCAGTCGTATGCTTTTTCTCCTTGATGCTCAGCTAATTCTGGATGATCTTTGATCCAGATTAGTTTATGAGTCATAATAATCAAGTGAGAAGAATCTGAAATTGTATCTATCACTTGATCCAACATTCTGCGTTGATCCCCAGTAATTGTACAAATCCAATCTTCTTTTTCTTGGGTATAAAGGACAACATAGGTAATGCCATCTTTGTGATAGTGATTGTAATATTTTCTACCGGTAGTTGCTTCGACCCAGTCTAGATTCGCATTGTCATGATTCCCAAGTGCCCACAAAGTATTTGGAGACGACAGATCAAAAACAGAATCCAAATAATTCAAAGTTTTTCTTTCTTTTGAACTCTCTTCAGTCAGATCTCCACCCAGCAAGACCAAGTCATATTGACTATAATCGATTGCTTCTATTCTAGGGTCTAATTTCTGCTCTACCGTATCCCACGTACGAGTATGTGCAACGTGTATATAACTGTTAATAACGGTCGATTGATTATCACATCCTATTATGGCTATGAGTCCGAAAAAACCAATTGCGAATAGAAAATTCGTTTTTGTTCTTAGCATAAAGATTTAAAAAATGTATTACCCTACCCCTTCACAAACTTCTGTGTCAGCTCAAAGTCTTTGCCTGCTACACGCAAGAAATACAAACCAGAAGACAACTGTACCGTCGAGAAATTAATGTAATGCTCCCCTGTATTGAAGAATTCTCCTTCCCGCAGTTCTCTAACTAGCTTGCCCTCAATATCCAATATACTAATATTGACACTCTGGCCGTACGCCAATCTAAAACCTGCAACCGTCAAATCGTTGACAGGATTTGGACTGATGGGATATAAGGAACTTTGATCTTTTTCTGTTTCTTCCGTGCTGGTCGTCCCTTCAAATACAATATCCTCATCACCTGGCTGGTACCTGACGAATCCTATCGGCAAGTAATACATCTCGTCAGCTGTGCCCTCTCCCCAAGTAACAAAACGTGGTGGATTATTTGGATTCTCTGGATTATTGGTGGTATTGTCATAAGACGCAACAGCGTGTATAATAGAACCTGCAGGAGCGACTATATACCTGTCAAAGTAATAACTCCCTTGCCAGTTAAAATCCCATTCGGGCACACTAATCAGATCTACTCGCTCGCCATCAGGCTTCTCCATCCACACTTCCCAGCTCTTACCAAGTAAGTGCATATGCGGCGCTATCGTCATCAAACTCACGTCAATCGGAACTCTATATTCTCCGTGAAAAGTTTTTTCTTGATTCGCTAAAATGAAAAATTGCTCACCAATAACAGATTGTAACGGGACCATTATATGACTTTGAATTTCTCTTTCTAAGACTTCAGAATCATCCTTGAAAAATATATTGAGCGAAGACTGATCAAATTCATCTACTGACCACGGCGCATAATGAACTTGCACCACGATATCCGCCCCTGCCGTTAAGACCTGACCTGTACCATCAGGAGACAGAATAGGCTTTTGCCCAGGCACAAAACCTGGATATTGTTTTTGAGTGAGTATCGCAGAAGGATCATTACTTATAAAACTGCCGAAACCGTCAAATCCATACTCAGGTGTTGCAGCATCTTTCTGCGCGGCCTCACCTGTAGTATCTTCAAAAACTAAAGCGTGGTGTACAATCTTATTGTTATCCGGTCTGAACTCAACAGACTTGATAATCTTGTCTTCAGTGAAATTGGTCGGAAATACAAAGTATCTGTAATCATCTCGCCCATTACCCTCGTGCAACCATGGCTCCTCCATCGTCAGTACTAGATCAGGCGTACCCAATACAGAGCCATCAGGAAAATCTGGGAAAGCAGGCTCATTGGCTACTTCGCCTCTAGGCATTCCATTATCTACCCACTCCGCTATTTCGGCAATCTCTGCATCTGTAAGAAAGTTCTCCTCTAGAAAGTGAGAAAACTCTGGATCTGGCTGCCACGGTGGCATAATCTTATTGGTCGTTACAAACTTAATAGTAGCACCCCAAGAGCGCACCTCATCATAGTTGGTCAGACTCATCGGCCCTATCTCTCCAGGACGATGACAAGTAGAACATTTCTGATAGATCAGGTCTGCAACATCATCAGCATAAGTGACTTGACCCTGAGCCACAAGCGTAAAACCAAAGAAAAAGAGGACTATTAGATACTTCATAATGCGAAAAAGATTTGTATTCAAATATAAAGGAGTGTGGAGACATAAGTACTGATTTTAAGACTAGTGATACTCTGAATTCTATGATTGTGTCATTTTTTGATCTGAATTGGGTTTATAGGGTGATGAGCAAAGAGCTGTATTCAAAAATCTAGTCTTAAACATTATCTTCAAACCAACATAATGAGCAACAAATGAAACTATACGCTAACTGCACAGCCTGCGGCACACCCATTAAACTCAACACTACTTATCTGACTCGGCCTGACCTTATTGCAGAAAGAGGAGAATACTTCAACTTAAACTGTCAAGAGTGCGGTAATACGAAAGAATATCATGCTAATGATGTGGAAGCAAAGGACAGCTTCTCTGGTAGTATAATTGGAACCATCATTGGTATCCTCATTATGGCTTTGACGACTCTTTTCATCTGGAATGAAGGGTTTATTACCAACCTTGGATTGATACTAGGTAGTGGGCTTATACTCGCGAGCAATGCAAGTAAGCTCACCTCTAATACAAACGCCTTTAATAGCTATAAGATTACTAGAAATCCTCCACAGAAGTAATCGATTCTTGAGCAAATACTATAACATCTCCACCGCAGAGATGGATAAAAATTAGCGACTTAACAGACAAGACAAGATACTTCTGCATAAAACATTCACATAAAACGCTAAGTCTGGCCTAAGAATACAAAAGAAAAACACTAGCTTGAGTTAGAAACAACTTGTCATATGCGCTATCAGATTATTCTTCTATTGACTCTAGTGACCCTGCAGGCTTACGGCCAAGATAATATACTTAGAGACACCGATCTGAGTCAAGCAGAATTTAGTGTAGCGATGAATCCTTTAGACTCTAACAATATCGTACTCGTTACTATGCACGGATTTGATGACGTAAGCGATTCATATTTTAGTATTTACTTCAGCAATGATTTCGGTAGAAGTTGGAATATTAGTGAATTCGATGGCTTCGATGAAGATCTCTATGTAGGTGCTGGAGATCCCGTGATAAAATTTGATGCGCAGGGAGCCGCCATTCTAACAGGTCTCGCAGCTACAGTTGGTTTTGATATCATCAGTATTGTTTACAAGTCTGTTGATGGTGGTCTGACCTGGACAACAGAATATACAGGTACTAACACCTCCGTAGATAAACCTTGGTTGGCCATCGATAATGGTCGCAGCTCTCCACACTCGGGAAATGTATATATCCCTATCGTAGATATATTTAATGTCAACTTAACAAGGCTAGATAACAGCTTGACCTTAGTTGGGACCACTCCTTTTCCTGAAGGTGATCAGATACCAAGCGTCGTTATTAACGAGAGTACTGGTGATGTCTTTACAAGTGTTATAACACTTGATAATCCCAATGTATTCTATTGTCAGCAGTGGCAAGATGGTGGGCGCACGCTTGTACACTCGACAGTCATCGATTCTACTTTTGACTTCACCTTTAATGCTCCAGATGTATCGCAGAGGTATCAGCCGACACCTTACCTAGCTATAGACAATTCAGGTGGGCCTTATGATGGGCGACTCTACTTTTCCTTTACAGCCTCAGAAGAAAACAACCCGCGATATTTTAATGTACATCTGGCCTGGTCAGATGACAATGGATTGACTTGGACATCCGCCAAGCCAGTACACAGTGACTTAAGGGAAGAAGTACAGCAGTTTTATTCCAGCAGTTACGTAACTGATGATGGTACCCTAATCCTTGACTGGTATGACAGGACCAACTACGAACCTGGGTCTTCGTTGACAGATTTCTATATGGGCATCTCATATGATGGTGGCGAAAGTTTCAATGAGTTACAACTCAATAGTGAGCCTATGGATTTCAATTTGGTTTCTCAAGCAGGTTTTGGTTTTGGAATAGGTGAGTATCATGGTCTTGTTTCTACCAACACAACAGCAATTTCTTTTTGGTCAGATGGCAGGGGTACAGAAGCCAATCAAAACATCTACTATGCAAGAGTCAACCTGCGTGATGGTGTCTCTAGCGTAGCGGAGTATGGGATGATTAATCCTGATATCCATATCAGTGACATCTACCCCAACCCTGTAGAAAACGAAATAAGTCTACCCTTCTCTACTGAGCAAACAAAAGATATTTCTTGGCAGATTGTATCAGCAGAAGGAAAGATTCTGTATCAAGATCCTGCCCAGTCGTATAGCGCTGGCCTACATCAACTGGACTTGGAGGTCGAGTTACCTACTGGTGTGTATGCGTTGGTTGTAAGGTCTGAGGGATGGCTTGTGCGGTCGCAGGTGTTTGTGGCAGAATAATACTTTTTTCATTCCGATTTCAATAAAGTGGAGAAGAGGAATCTTCGTTCTCGTAATGGTTGAATTAACAACTGAGCTCACCCGCCCGAAACTGATGTTTCGGTTCTCTCACTTTAAAGGTCTCTCTCCACTTAGGTCGAGACAGGCGTTTAGGACCTTTAATGCAGCAAAGCTGCACCGTTCATTCATTATCAAACCCGTCCGATGGCATCTCCCTAAGAAGATCCATCAGCTCGGCTTCTTCACCAACTGACCTGCCGACTTTCATCGGGACAATGTCAGTAAGATCAATATTATTAAAATAATTGCCCTGAAGAGTATCTTGTAATTGCTTATTGATTATGGGTTCGGACTGATAGGCCAAAGGAAGAGGGAGATCAACTGCTAATGGAGCAGAAGGGGCCTCCGCTGCACGGTCTATGTATTTGATTATTTCTTTGGTGATAATTTTAGGTTCTGATTCTATTGTAACATACAAGGTGTCTGTCTGCTGGATATATAAAGTATCTGTCATAACAACTGGAGCGGCTTGCACTACTTGTGCTGGCTCGGGGTCTATGTTCAACAAAAAGTATCCTGCAGTTGCCAGTGCGCCCAGAAATACGCCAAGCGCAAGAGTCGGCCAGCTCTGAGCGATTGCCTTTTCTTTATAACCGTATTGCTTTCTATAATCTTGTCTTAGGGTTTGACGTAAGTCCTTATCAAGTGGTGGCAAAGTATTTGCGCCCAGTTGCTCAATATTAGAAATAACCTCTCGCATCAGAGTATACTGCTCTTGCGTGATCTCTGACAATACCAACTGCTGTTGTTCTGCTGAGAGCTGATCAAAGCTGTAGTTATCAAGGAGTTGATCTAAGTTTTCTATGAGCTTACTCATTACCTAATTTTTTTTGTTTGGGATCAAATTGATTGAGCTGTAGCGCCAGCTTCTTCATTGTATGGTGTAGCCGAGACTTCACTGTGCCGAGTGGGCAGCCGAGCACTTCGCTGATCTCTTGGACTGTTTTATCTTCTTGATAGCGCAGTATAAAACAAAGGCGATGCTTATCGTCAAGCTTATTGACAGCAGCCTGCAGATGTCTATTGAATATCTCTTTGTCTATAATTCCAGGCGCTAGGGCTTCTTGCTTCATATGGCTCTCCCCTAAGTAAATAGTGGGTTTCGATTTGCTATTGCGTCGATACTCATTCTTGCAGAGATTGGAAGCGATGGCGTAGAGCCACGTACTAAACTTATGTGTCGAACTAAAAGTCTCTGCATTCTCAAAAAGTTTCATAAACAAGGTCTGACAAAAATCAGCGGCCAAGTCTTGATCCTGATACAACATCTTATAGAAGAAATGAAACATCTGTTCAGCATAGCGCTGGTACAACTCATCAAAGGCTGCCTCCTTACCTCTGGCAAGCAGAGCGACTAAGGCCTCATCTGAGTATTGATGATATTTCTTTTTAAATAGATTCAAATTCTAAATTGTATCTAAGGATTACATCTAAAAATCTAATAGATTTCACACACACTTCTGAATCCTAACCAGCTCTGCGGTCCATCATAAGTCAAGGGTGCATTAGTCGGTACGATATCATCATAATAATGCAAAAAGGAGCCTCCCATAGCCACATTGGGCTCATCAACCATTTCTGCTACATTGCCATAAATATTATAGACATTATACTTATTGGGCAGGTAAGTCCTAACGGGTGCTGTCATAGCTGGACTGTAATATCCCTTCCCCGTTTGTTCAAATTTCATATTACAGATTCGTGCTTTGTTGTTGTACCTCTTGTTGGCTTTACGAAGTGACTTTTCCTGTTTGCTGGTATACCCTGCATTGGCAATCAACTCCCACTCAGTTTGGGTAGGCAAGCGATATGCGAAATTGACAGGTGGTATCCCAGAACGCTGCATCATTTCTTTTACGGCTTCAGTTCTCCAGACACAAAAGGCCTTGGCTTGGTCGTATGAGATGCCCACTACTGGATAGTCCTCATAACTTGGGTGACGAAAGTAAGTTTTTATAAAAGGAAGATTAGGTTTGTTGTCTACCGTGAAGACATTGGTATCAGGTAAGGCTTGCTGGTAAATTGCAGAGCGCTCACCATGTTTTTCTTTGAGTGCTGACAAGTATTCGTGCCAATTTCCATTGCTGACTTCACTCTGATCTATATAGAAATTATCGACTACCTTCATCGTACCTGGTGGCCGAAAGTCAACTGTCTTATGGGGAATAAAGCTGAGTGTAAATGAGGATATAAATGTGAATAATATTATTTCTTTCATTACTATAGTTTTTTAGAGTGGGGGAATTGATTTATCGAATGACATCCATAAATATACGGAAGCCTATTGCTGGACTAGGGCCAGAAACTGTCTTTACAGATTGAATTGTACATTCTTCTGGTATATCTTCCCAGCTACCACCTTTAGCAATTTTGCCACCTTGAACCATTTCCGCGGCATTACCAGACATACCGTATAAACCGTAACTGTTAGGGAAATAAGAACCAGCATTCACCAAGAAAAAGGCACCATCCTTATCAGGCGTTTTGGCCTTAGGGTTACAATCCACACAGTGATCATAGTTGTGAGAATAATAGTTAGACAAATAGCAACCTTTAGAATTTCTGAAATACCAGCCTCCCCAAGGATAAGGCGCTTGCTTTTTTCTTTTTAATTCTCTTTGCGCTTGATTTAATTTTCCTCTTGCAGCATACTCCCACTCCTCCTCTGTAGGTAACCTAAACCGCACCTCTTGAAATTTTTTCTTCTTAGAGTAATTATTATATACGATTGTCAACCACTCACAATAAGCCTCTGCCGCTGCGTAACTGATATTCGCAACTGGCGATACTGGACTATCTGGGCTCCCATTATTATAAACTTGCTGTTGAGTGAGATGCCTAAGATTATCTGGCATTAAGCTCATCCAATCTACTTTATCGGACTTACACTTCTCAAGTAAATCAAATTCCTTTTCTTTCAATAAATCCATTAAAAATTGACCATAGAATTCGTTGGTCACTTCGGTTTCGCCAACGTATAATTTATTTGTAATTGCTTTTAACTTTTTGTCCAATTTCTTAATATCTATATGCGACTCAAATTGTCGATTTAGATTTCTAGGCTTCTCTAATAGTGCAGTCACTTCTTCACCTCGCCCACTTGCTTCACCAATATTTTCGATCACCTCCTTGATGTTATTCGCCTTAACGGTTTCTTCTCCTTTGAGATAGTGGGTATAGAGAGAGATAAATGCAGGCAGATAATTGACATTCAAAGAATTGAGAACCGTCACACTTTTATCAAAAGAAAATCCTATTCTAAGATAATCTGTTAGAAATTTATTCTCATAATTGTTTTTCAGTACCGCTACGTTATCAAAAGACGTTGCAGAATACTTGAACGCCAACCCTACTGTATAAAGTACATCTTTGTAATTGTCTCTGAGCAACTTTGGCAGCGTCACATTGACATACACGGGTCGTGCAGAGTGATAAAAAATATGATCAACAACCGGCAATAAATCTATCGTCCATACTTGCTCTTGTCCCTCTACTACAGGAAACTGGGGCACTCCACAATCCGCAAACACCTGATCTAAATACTCGCGATCTCGTAACAAGTGAATATTGACCACCTTGACATCTGTACGGACGTCTTGCACCTGTTGCAACATCCACGAAGGGTACGTATCATTATCTCCATAAGTCAGGAGAATCGCATCCTTATCAAGACCGATTAATGCATTATAATTCCAGTTGAGGATACCAGAAGAGATCTCTCCGCTCTCCATCCATAACTTATTATAGATCGTCATCCGTTCGTTGTTCCCCTTGATTGCATAATAGGTGACCAGATGACTGAGCACTTCTGTTCTATCAGGATCTAGTGCAAAGGCCTTCTCTAAGTGCGGAAACAAAGCTGTATCCCCTTTCCCATTAAGATAGGTCAGATAGTGATACTCATAGGTGCCTTCAATATGCTTTTCTATATCTGCATATATCTTGTCCAGTTCATATGGGTTCTGATCTTTCGTCAAGGTATTGACGACACGACAGGCAAGATAATAGTTCATCCACGCATTGGCCGACTGCTTGTTCTTGGATAGCTCCTGACTCCATAGATCCACCTGCTCATCGTAATACGCCATTTCGTAGAGCTTCTGGGTGATAGAGACAATCTTTTCGGGTTCAGTAAGTGGGACATCTGCACTCTTTCCTTGTGCTGTGGAAAAGGTCAAGAGCAAGAGATATAGGCTTATTGCTTTCATAATTATCATATTATGCCCTATTGTACACCGAAGTGTGGCGAACGTTCATTTTATTTCTCAAAAAAGAAGGCTTTATCTAAAAACCACGGATCGACTATCTGTAGCTTAGATAATACTGAATATCAAAACTGACTAAGCTGGAGGATCTTGTGTAGGCATAGGTGAGTGAAGACATACTACATAATTATGATTAGACTAAAGATAAGAAAGTTTATCTGTGTCCAAACAGCAATCATCATACATAAAGTGTTGATATTGTGAGGATTACACATTGTGACTGGTTGAAAACCCTATGAGATCTAGGCTAGGTTTTGGAATAAAAATTGAATTATATTTGCAGTCCTTTAAAAGGGTCGCGTGGCCGAGTGGCTAGGCAGTGGTCTGCAAAACCATCTACACCAGTTCGAATCTGGTCGCGACCTCTCGGAAACCTCTAGTTGTAATGACTAGAGGTTTTTTTGTTAATGAGAGGTATTATCTAGCTTGGTTGATTTCTGGGGAGGCAATGTGAAATTAGATTTATTCGAATCTGTATTTGGATTAGACCGATATGACAGTAATGATCCTGAGTTATTTATTGCACACGGCACCCTTGATCCTACTGTACTATTTACAGAAGCAACGGAATTAGAAAGCATCTATAATACCTTAGGAATCCATAACGGACTTGTCCTCTTGGTGGACCAAGGGCACGGTGCTTGGAACGCCACTGTAAATGGCAAAGGTCTATACGAAATGACTTTTGATTTTCTAGTGGCCAGACAAGAATTGATGGTGGAGTAAGCACCTGAATTTATTTGTTTTCCCTTTTGTGAAGTCCAATCATTTACTACTAGTCTGCATACAAATAACATATCTATTAGATTGTAGTCTAATTGGTTAGACAATCTCTGTAAGTTTGTATCCGTTAACTTTTGCATTAATCTGGTCAAAATAAATATGGCTTAGTGTAAAAAACATCATCCTAAAACATTAAAATGACAAGGCAAACTATATATCTCTTCACACTATTACTTGGGCTAGTTTCTTGTTCTACAGACGAGACACCAGCAAATAATTCTATTGAGGGTTTTGAACTCCTCAATCAAATTAATGGTCATTGGGTTGGGTCAAACCAGACAGCTTTTGGCTTTTTTGATTGATTTGCTTTCGACTTTCGACCTATATCTGCATCTCATAGTCACTCTATATACGAGGGAGGCACTAACCAAAATATTATCACTTCAATATTTGTAGCAGACTATGAAGGCAGACAACAAATAATGGCCAGAAATAGGGGTTGGCTGGGCAATCAGTATCGTGCAACTTATTTTGTCTTAGACAAGGAAGAATCAAATGGACAGGAAAACTATTATAGACTAGTAGATGCTGTAGGTGGGATAGATCGTTCATTTATTGAATTCAAATTTCGTGGCGATTCCATTTTTATAGATGCCTATAAAGACGATAGCGGCACTCTAGATCAGCCGCTTCATCACATGGGTTTTGCAGGTCGCAACCGCAATCCAGACTATACCAATAATGCTAAGAGTACTCTCTCCTATCCTCAACAAGAATCAGAAGTTAATCTGAACAATCAATTTGATATACTCATAGATCCGGAAGGCTTAAGCCTAGTGAAAACAGTATCGACATATCAAGCTTAATAGAAAACAACTACATATTAAAAGTGGATGATAGGGCTTTGAAATTTCATAAAGCTCAATAGGCTGTCGACCTGTAGAACAATAGAGAGTTAGAACCGATAAAAATATTTTTATAAGCTTTATTTAGTAAGGACAAATGACAATTCTATTAGTGAGTTAGTTTGTCTTGAATTTTGGTACAAAGTGATTGAGATACACAATCATACTCACATATGTAATTATTAGCGTTGGCACACTTGTATTAAAACCGAGATCGAATTCTGGAATGTTCAATAATTCTCTAAAGGAGGTGGTTGCGATAGACAACATGAATACTATTCCAAATACAAACAGTCCTATTATAGATGCTTTGTTTTTAAAGCTACGTTTAATTCCAGATTTCTTTTCTTGAGAGAAGAAGTACCAGAGGATGGCTATTGTAGCGAGTGCTTCTATGCCGATTGCCTGATAGACATTTGTTGCGTAATTACCTAAGCCCACATCTCCAGAATCTACTCCAAAGATGTGATGCGGGTGGCCTGAAAAGAAATCCAAAACAAAATGACCAAGGACCAAAGCAGAACCGATCAACCCTACTTTATTGTCTTTAAAAAGTATTTTTCCCAATAAGAATATGATGATCAACCATGCAAGCAGTGGAATCAAATCATGACTGTAGAGCATATTTACTGCCATGTTACTCACAGTAGTATCAAAAACATCATCAGGTGTCGTTCTTTCTAATTTCAAATAATGAAATATAAACCACAAGAAATCCTGAAGCTGTGCTGCTATTAAGAAATACAGTAAGGTACCTTTGGGATATTTCTGATAGGCTACTAGAGCTGTAGCATAGTGTCCTGCTAGCATAAGCGAATTATTACTTTAATATTTAAAGCAAAAATACACATTATTGCTTTATTTTTTAAAGTATTACCTTTGTTTGATGAAATTAGAGTTTCGCTCTTCTTGTATGATTGCCTCAGCCTTAGATCTAATTGGAGACAAATGGTCCTTGGTTATTATACGGGATATGCTGCTCCATCACAAGACCACCTTCAAGGAGTTTATTGCTTCTGACGAGGGAGTGGCGACGAATCTACTATCATCAAGATTGAAGTATCTGGAATCCATCGAGGTCATCACTAAGAACAAACTCAGTACGAACAAAAAAGAAAACATCTACCTACTCACCAAGAAAGGAACAGACCTAGCTCCCATAATTATGGAGCTTGTCATCTGGAGTGAAAATTATGTAAGAGAATATCACACAACTATGAATTACTCAGAGACTGTCAATATGGACAAGGATGAAGTCATCGCATATTCACAAAAAGAATACAAAACTTTTGCAGATCAATTTAAAAATCAAATAGTCAGCTGACAATCCTAAGTGGAATTAAAATGAAACCAAAAAGTATGAATAAACTAGCTTATCTGATCATTTGCTCAATCTTACTATTCTCCGCTTGCAAAGAAGAAGAACCTGGCACAACAGACAGCGGCATACCATTAGTAACGGCTGAGGCCACGTATCCAGTTTTAACTGAAGAAGACATCAGCTATGCAGATGGATTGGCGCATGATGCATCAAGTACTGATCCTTTTCCCATACCATTATACTTGGATGTGTACCGTCCAGACAATGAGTCTAGTAATAGACCAGTCTTTATGTTTATTCATGGTGGTGGATTTACAGGAGGGATAAAGCATAAACCAGAAATTGTCGATATGGGAAATTACTATGCTTCGAGAGGCTGGGTCTTTGTTTCTATCGATTATAGGACCACACAAGAGTTGGGTACAATACAAGGAATGCCGCCAGAGGAATTAATCCCCTATTACCAGGGAATGGCCCCACAAGAATGGATTAACACTGCCTTGGGTGGAGCAGAGAACGCAGATCAAGTACAGCAAGCTATAGCGATGTACCTTGCTCAAAGAGATGCGAAAGCTGCGTTAAGATGGATTGTAGCTAACTCAGAAACATACAATGTAAACACAGACTTTATTACAGTCGGAGGAGCTTCTGCAGGATCCATTACAACCATAGCTTTGGGAATTTCAAATCTGGAAGATTTTAGAGATGAAAT
>CALBWK010000022.1 GCA_937969415.1 uncultured Saprospiraceae bacterium
CCTAAAGGCTGCACTGAGCGAAGAATGAGTCGAATGTAAAGAACCGCTTACCACTTTTGTTATAATAATTCTTTCAATTTTAGCAGAGAGTGCATAGCCTCCCCTTCAATGGATTAGAGAGGTGAGCGCTGATACCACAAAGATGTGCTATCTAAAAATTGCTGACTCTACATCCTTGCCTATCCGAAAGATAATTCTTCTATGTCCGATTCCTTTTTTAGTAACTAGCTCAGACTGGGGGTATAGTGATTTTAATTCTTCAGAATACTTATAATTGACAACTTTGTCCTCTGTTCCGTGGATAAGCGTTACAGGGCAGCTGACTTCCTTAAGATGGTTTTTGTTAGACAATTTGTATTTCAACAAAAAGTCTGGAAACATCCATAGATATTCGTCTTTAATATCGACTAGACTTGTAAAGGGCGCTACGAGCACAAGTTGCTTTGGATTCGCCTTGCTCGCGACGTAGCTAGCCATTCCTGAGCCTAAAGAATACCCTACAATTATAATATCCCTTTCAGAGTAGTGTCCCTTTAGAAATTCGTAAGCTTTGGCTGCGTCGGTGAGAAGTTGATTGTTATTGCGTATTCTTCCTTTTGTCTTGCCATAGCCTCTATAATCTGGGATAAAAACATCGACATTATTTGTATTAAACCTGTCCGCTTGATAAGCAGCCCGCCTCACGTTACCCGTATTGCCGTGATAGTAAAGGATTACTTTTTTAGAGTTACTCTTTATCCAAAGACAATGCATATCTAGACCTTCCTCGAGTGGAATATAGATTTCTTTCCCATTAAGGATCTGCTCTTGTGGAATAGGATGTGGATCAAATATAAATCGATCCTGAGTACAGTACAGGGCTAGACCTATGAGCAAATAAACAATACTTAAGAAAATCAGAAGCTTTTTCACAGACTGAATTTAGGTCAAAAAAAAAGAGAAGGCGGTGAGCCTTCTCTTTTTTTATTGAATATGACTTATTTACTTAAGTGTCATTCTTACGGTGATGCCTCCCTCAATGGCTTGATTACCCATTATAGTTTGGCCGAAAGTCGTATTGGTATTGTAGTCAATAAAAGCTCGAAGCGTCACATTCTCATTGAGTATGTAATCTACAGAAGGGCTGATTTGAAAACTTGAATTTCCTCTTAAGGGTTCTGTCTCTTGTTGCCTGTCAATTTCGTGGACAAATGTTCTCATATCGTTAAAAGATACATTGAGCAAGAAAGTCATATCACTACTTCTTGTAGTGGTTACCGTTCTAGAATTTCTAGTCCTATCATTATTGTCATCAGACTTTTCTTCGTCATCTTTTTCTGATCTAGATTTTCTTGCATTTTTGCCTTTCTTCTTTTTTAAGAAGTTAGAATCCTTAATAGTATATCCTACTCCTACAGCCCAAGATTCATTAGAGACTTCCTCTAGCTGTGCTGCAGACGAGATAGAGAGGTTAAGGTCTCTACCTTTGTCATATGAGAACTCCATAGTAAAGTCCGTCCTTGTTTTCATTTTCAAACCTAGTACAGGACTAAATTTCTCTGAAATCTGAACAGCAGGTATTTCTAATCGTGTGTAGTAGTTGCCATTCTGTTTGGTAGATAATAATCCTAATTCATCTCTTTCCCCAAACTGTAAGTCCGATTCAAATCTAGAGACACGGAAGGTGTTGCTATATGCGTGCTCAAGTGTAAAGCTTGAAAATCGATCCTTGAACCAAGGCAACTTACTCAGTCCATCATATCTCAATGTCCAGTTTGGTTTAGGGATGTAGCTTCTTTTGCTGACTTGTGCTTCTAGATCCAGATCTACTAGGCTCGCGTCTGTATTTGTATATGCTGCGATAAAGGCTGGTACTACGACACGTGTGCTCAGTTTTCCATACCCTCTCGCGTAGCTTTCACCATCGATTTCATGTCTGGTCTCATTATCGATAGGGTTTGAAGTTTGACCTAGTCGATTAGAAATTGTAACCCTGTTGACAAGGAAGGTATTGAATAAATCATCTATGTCGTTGCCAAACAAAGTATTGACATTATAGTAGGTCATATCAAATGAGCCAAAGTCTCTAGAAGCCAATCGACTAAAGTCAGAGAATGTGGATGTAGGTACTGCTGTGGAATCCTTTTCAGTTGTATCTAGTTGTTTGAAGACCTCTGAATGTGTCTCTCTATGATTCTTTCTAAAATCCACATCAATTTTGAAATCTTTCCAAGGTTCTATTTTGAATTTGGCTTCATAACTTTGGTTACGCATCTGTACAGTCTCTTGGTTGAAACCGGAACTACTCGTAATCCACTCGCTATTTGCGGCCCTATCCAAAAAGTTATTTGGATTATTAGCATCTATATTAGGTTGTAGACCCAACACAAAGCCTACCCCTGGTGCATTCCAACTATCCAACCCAAAATAATCAGGCGTCTCCGTATAACCTGGAATAACTGTCGTAAAATCTTCCTTGAAGGTAATTCTAGCAGACCTTAATGAAAAGAGTGGTCTTACTAGAAGCTTCTCTATAGTAGAAGCCTGTCTTGCTTTTTTCTTAGCGACTCTCTTGCCGTCTTTGTCATTGGCTACGGTTACTGAATCACCTCTCTTTCTCTTACTTGTTTTTGTCCTCTTGGACTTGTCTAATCCTTTGACATAATCAGACTTTTTGTACAGTTTGTCAAAA
This sequence comes from uncultured Saprospiraceae bacterium, assembly GCA_937969415.1. GTDB lineage: Bacteria > Bacteroidota > Bacteroidia > Chitinophagales > Saprospiraceae > RFSX01. The sequence goes on from CALBWK010000022.1 coordinate 2,672, forward strand.
TTGAGATTAGCAGTTAGAGATCTATTCTGAGAGTTCTGGATAATTCCAGGAAGAGGAGTGCCTTGAGAATCTAGAATAAGCGCCCCAGCTGACCAGTTAAATGTCGATCTATAATTAGCCGTGATGTCAACCCAGTCCATAAAAGGGAGGTATCGTATCGGCAACTTATATGTAACACCTATAGAGTGATCATAATTCGTGTTCCGACCTCCATTTTTAAGATTATCTTTCCAGTAATTTTCTACAAATTCTGGTGTAGCATCATCCGAGAAATCTTGTTTAGTAAGGTAGCCTCTACTGTCCTCAGCAAAGGCAACCCAAGGTCTATTCTCTGCAGTCTCTGCAATGCCAACCTGTCTGACTTCATCTATATATGAAACATTAAACGCATCAAAATTTAGCTTAAGTGCTTTTGTGAGATTCCAGTTCAAATCATACCTTCTTTCCCAGTTGAACTGTCTGTCATCAAATGTTAACTCTGGTGTATCCGGAATTCTAAATTTCCGAGAGGAGAAATATCTATTGATTGAAGAGTTAAAGGATAAAGAGTTAGGTATCAAATTGAAATTAAATTCCTTGATAAGTTTTAAGTGCTTGGACTTTACTTTTTTGAAGGGCTCTATATATCCGCCTCTTCTAGAGAAATTATAGTCGAGTCCTAAAGTCTGATCTACAGAGTTGTCTTGCTCTATAATAGGGTCACTATACTCTCTTTCTGTGTAAGAATAACTTGCACTAAAGTTTTCGATATTCCAAGGCATCGGTTTTCTCTCTTTCTTCTTTTTCTTTCCACTGCCATCTGCAATTGTAGTTGCTCCTGCTCTTCCTGCTGCTTGTCTCGCCTGTTGTGCAGCTGCGCTTTGATTGCCTCTATCTTGATTGACGCGTTCTTTTCTAACGTTGGTGAGGTTAAATGTTTTTATCGTATTGACGGTTCTGTTTCTTGCTTGTACCTCCGTCGTCTCTGTTGGCCTCAGGTCAAACTCATCTTCTACAGTGATATCAAAGTCATAGGCATCAAATTCTGGATTGATTATAGACTGAGCATATTGGCCATAGAAAGGCATACGTATACCCCAATTCTTTGGAAAGAATTTGCCTAGCTCTAAGTTCGCAGCGACATCATATTCTATGTTTTCCTCTTTTGCTCTTTCGTCGACTTTCTGATCTAAGGCGCCCCACCCGAGACTAGAATAACTTGCTGATGAGGTGATGGCACCAAGATCTGCTAGCTGTATGTCTGCTCTTGCTAAGGCTGCGACACCTCCTCTTTCTTGTAACCCAGCCAATCTTAATTCATTGACCCAGATTTCTGCACCGTGTACTGCTGTGGCATCTCTATTTCTAGCACCGACATTCATTCCTTTGACCCTTCCGAGATTAGGATTACCAATTATTCTGACCCTATGGCCTTCTGGTAGTTCCAGATCTCCATTTATGGTTTCAAATTGAGCAGCTAAGCCAGGGAGATCGTTATCGACAAAATCTCCATCGATGATAAACGGTTCATTGACAGGAATTTCTAGAACATTTCTAATTTTCTTAGCTTGTATAAACCATTCTAAAGGAAAGTCAAGCTTATTCTCCTCCGGCCAGACACAATCTGGACCACAAGTTGGGAGTGTCTCGTCAGATAGTTTTAGAGGAATTTCATATTCATAAAAGTGACTGGTAAAGTCTTTACCTATTCTGACAAAGACAGATAGATCGTCATCTTCCAAATTGAGATCACTAGGCAATCGTTCTCCGTGGACAAACATTTCCATTCTATCATAGACCCTTAAGTCTAACTGCGTCAATTTAGTAACGGAAGCAACACAAGTAGAAAGTTCATTTGTTGGAGCAGGTAAACTATCGAATCGCAACACCATAGAGTTCTCATCTTGATTGACAGGAGAGAAGGTGTTAAATAATTGCTCTTGCTTGATGCCAGGTGGAATGACATAGCCAAATGGTAATTTTGATTGGTTTTCCTCCACACCAACTATGTCTGTACTGAAGGGTATGTCTAAGACGACCCCATCTCTGGCACAGATAACAGGTTCTCTTCTCCATTGATTTCTAACTAGCTCAAAGTCTGCCATTCTGAAAGTTTTCTGAGTAGAAAACTCTTCCATAATCATTCTTATGAACTGTATAGACCTGAAGCCATCGATACCTCCTATCGTATCTCCTTGTGCTAATGGAATTCGGAATCTATACCACTGCTCTTCTCCAGCTGTGCTGGTTACTGTTCTTGAGTCTCTGATAAATTCATTATTTAAATCTAGTACGCCTCCATTGTTTCTTATCGGTATTCTGTACTCATAATACTTTTCACTTTGATCTAGAGATCTGTTGTTATTGAGATCTTCTTTGTCTGGGATTGGATTTCCTCTTTGAAAATTATTGGTTGAGTTGTTAGAGATGTCCGGCGAGTTGTTTTCAGGACTGTTATTGTTCTTGTATCTTTCTAATAGATCTGTATTTGTATTTCTGTCAAAGACATTGGGATCATTGAAGAAGGTAAAGTTGTCACCAGAAGGATCCAATCTTGTCTGCTGAACCTCGTCTCTATTTGTTATACCATAGGCAGTATTTATTTCTTCAAACCAATCTGCTCTGACTATCTGTTCTAGAGAGTCTGACATGCCATCTAAACCGACATCTTGATCTTCGAAATTTGTTCCTGCGAAGGCTTCTATGAGTGGTGTGCTTAAAGGGACTTCTCCCCAGATAGTTCTGGACGTTGGAATATCGTCTACATCATTGGGTAGTGAATTTTCAAAAAACTGTTTGTTATCTGGCAAAATATCTTCCGAGACACTTCCTAGATGGAAAGTGAGAAAGCCCTCTTCGTCAGGTAAATGTTCTGATCCATCTACATTGGGTCCATATGGATTGAGCAACCAAAAATCAATGAACTCATAGTTGGCCAATTGGAAATCGTTATTGTTCATGTACCGCATGATACCTGCCCAGCGCTCTTCTGGAGCTGCAAGTTTAAGAGCACCATTTTCTTTGTAGCCATCGAGTCCTGCAGAAACTGCGGAGCCATCAGGAGTGTCAAAGTTGTATGGGCCCCTTTCATCTGGATAATAAGTCATATCAAAAGTCAACAAGTCTGGCAGGACACCTTGGTCGAGTTGCCTATTGAATAAGTCTGTCTGTGTGACTCTCCTTGTAAAGGCATTCCCGTTCTTAACGTTGTCGTCGATATCAACAAATCTATCGATGACATACCAAGAAAGTTTCGCTCTGTTTTTTCCTGCATTAAGATTGATTGTGTCAATGTTGTTCCCTCCTGGAAATCTGTTTCTATTTCTAGGCACACTGGCTAATATCCATCTGTTAGGTTGACTACTTAGTGGAAAGCCACTCACCGCACCTTCAAAATCATCGAGACTGACTATCCCAGAATCATCTTGTTGGTTCTGATCATTGTTGATCGCTCCATTGTGTCCGGGCTTGAGTGCAGCTACCTCAGCACTAAAGCTGATTGCGGAAGGAACATTTGTGCTATAGAAAGGTAACTTGTCGACAACCTTGGTGAGGAAATCTGATTGTTTGTTGTAGGCCATGTCTAGACCGAATACTCTGTTGCTTATTGGGTCATCACCGATGTTGACCTTCTGCGTAAAAGGCCTTTCTCTTAATCTGAGGAAAGTACCTCCAAGATAAAAGTCGTCACTAAATTCATATTCGGCTCTAAGGCCGATCATATTTTTCTGTTGAAGACTAAATACAGAATTGTCTTCAAATGAAATATTAACTGGCACCCCTTGTTGTAGAAGTGCTTGGTCTAGGATTCTCACTCTTCCTATGCCATAATCTACTTCGTAGTGGACGCCTTCCGTAAGCTCTACACTACCCGCTGTAACACGTACTGAGCCTTGAGGTATATTCCAGGCGCCAAGAGAGTACTCCGATGATGATGACGACTTGACCTTTCCGACCATCACAAACTTGTTCTGCACCAATTGCTGGGAAGCGGCGATGACAGAGTTGTCGTATAAGTCTTCAAATGTAAAGGCTGTTTGGAATCCATTAATTTGATTAGGAGTACCTACTGCGTTTTCTGCGATAGCTTCTTTTAGTGCTGAGCCAAAGGGTTCTAGCACAGGGAAGATGATACTACTGTTCTGAGGTACAACCGTGATGCCCGGAACAAAATCAAAGATACCATCAGGCTGAGGGTCATTTCTAGAGTTGAGATTATCGAGACCTAGGATATTGAGTATAGGATCAAATTCTAGTCCTGGAATAGGGAGAAGCTTTGATAATGATCCATCAGAGTCATTCTCATAAAAAATGTCAAACTCAAAATCTGTTTGGTCCAGATTGTTAGCTCTTATAGGATAGACATTTTTCATCATTAAGTCCCAGTTGGGATGTGTGAGTGACTGGCTGCTGTTCTTAAGCATCTTAGTAAAGATCACACCTTCTGGCTGTACCATACCTGTGCTGTCAGAATCTGAAACTTGTCCCTCGTCACTTATACTGCCGACTTTGTACAACTCGTCACAGTTTTCCGTAAAGGTATACTCGTAGGATACTGAGAGCACTTGGTTGGGTCTTAGTCTGACGTTAAGAGAGATGAATCCTAACTCCGCATTATAAAAGTATTCTCCTTGAGATAATTTTCTACCTCTAAAGATTTCAAAATCTGTTCCTGCCTGCATTCCGAACTGTGCTTCAAAAGCTTGGTTGGAATCACAAATTCTTTCTATGCCTGGTGTCTCGATCACTTCTTGAAACAAGGTATTGACTCTGTTTTCTGGCAATCTAAATGTTTCTTGGCCATTGACATCTGACGTCAAGTTTATAAAATCTTCGTCGGTCTCAAGTTCAAATTGTCTTAGTGGTTCAGCTTGAGAGAATACTTCCGTTTCTGCAATATCTGCGAGCGCACAGATCATTGTTTGGTCTGTCTGGTAATTGCCTCGATCATCAGAGATCCATACTTCTATATTAAGGATTCTAAAACTGTTGTCTATGTAGGGTAGATTTTTTAAAGAGTTCTCGTAAGTATTTCTGTTGTAATGAGAGAGAAAGAAGTGTCTGTTTTCATCATACTCTTCAGGTCTTATTTCAAACTCTTGGACAGTAGCACCATTTTGTATCTGGATAGTCTCTTGCTCAGACCTTTGCTGAGAGGCTATACCCGTTAACGTCAAGTGTCCAAACTGTAACTCTGTCTTAATACCAAAAAGCTCTTGTGCACCTTGGATAAGTGAACTTCTAAGCGGGAGACTGACATTACCAGCTTCTATTTTCTTAAGGATATCGTCGTCTGTCCATTTTTCAGAATCATAAGCCAACTTTATTTCTCTATCAAAATCAAAACTGGCTTGCGTGTCGTAGTTGAAGCCTAAGTCTAGCTTATCTCCAATCTTCCCATCTACACTCATCTTGATATCCATATCGAAAGTCGGCACTGCTAATACAGATTGTTGTTGCAATTGAATCTGTGGGTTATCCACCTTGGTGTATCGTGCTCCGAAATTAAGGTCGATATTTCCTTGTGGCTTTATCGTCAGGCCGTTGCCACCAAAGAGTCTATCGATGAGATTCTTTTCGATATCAATTTTTGACATAGGGTCTAGCTTGCCTGATTTACTTCTAGTCTGGTCTCCTAGATCGCCTAGTTTCCTGAAGTAGTTTCTTTCGGATTCCTTGTTTTTCCAATCGAGATACTCATTGAAAGTCATCGTCGTCGGTGTCCTAAAATATTCATCGCCTATTCTCTCATAGACTACATAGCTGTCCGTTTCAGGATCATACTCTACAGTCTGCTCTATATCAGAAGGTAGAATATCGAATGGGTTGTAGGTGTCATCGTTGATAAAATCTCCGTACCTATCCTGTAAGGGGATGGTATCTTGATGCGTCTCGCGTAGGTTTGAAGACCAATCTGTGTCAGGACCTATTATAACCCCTGCAGTCAGAGGAGCTAAACCACTCAAAACCAATACTATAGAAACTATATTTCTCATTTTTACCTTAATCGTAAATGCCATTGCTTTCTTTCTGATTACCGTCCATTTATGCTAGAATGCACTAGGACAAGTCTTAAACGAATTATATCAGGTTTTATGTTATTCAGAGGAGTAATTTCAAGGGTATAATTTGCTTTAATTCGCCTAGATGTCGCCTCGTAGAATTCGCTTCGAAATTATTAATTTAAATATCTGACTATCAGTCACTTATGTATATCGTTTTTTCGTTGTAAAACGAACTAAATTTCTGCTAAATGAGCTCTAGTCTACAATTGTTTTAAAATTGTCCTCAAGAGCACTTCAACTTGTGTTATATCTGGATTTTCGGCCATAGCTCTTTCTACCAGTTTGGTTACCTGTGCTTTTTGGAAGCCAAGATTCATTAGCGCAGAGACACATTCGTCCATAAGTGTGTGGCCGCCTTCTGGTACTGGATTGTCAGAAACAAGGGGGTTTCCATCTTCGAGTTGTTCTTTAGAGATTTTATCTTTTAGGTCTAAAATGATTTGCTTGGCTGTCTTTGGGCCTACTCCTTTAACCTTTTTAAAAGCCGCTACATTGTCATGGAGGATGGCTTTTTTTGTTTCGATAGGCGTCAAATAAGAGAGAATGACCCTCGCCGTGTTAGGACCTATACCTTTGACAGACAGCAATTTAGAGAATAGATCTTTCTCTTTTATGTCAAAGAACCCATAGAGAGTATGATCGTTTTCTCTTATGATTAACCGCGTATATAATTTGGCTTTATCTAGGCCTTCTATCTTGGTATAAGTGTGTAATGAAATATTGACTTCGTAGGCGATACCACCGATATCCAAGTGGACAAGAGTAGCTGTCTTATGTGTCAAATTGCCTTCTAGATATGCTATCAAAACGTATGTGCTTAAATAGCTGCAAAGATAAACAAATTAAATAAAAATTTAATATGTAAATATCTGAATATAAGACCGAAATACTCGATTGGCGAGATTAATCCTCTTCAATAAATACTTCTTCAAATCGAGGTCGGAAGCTAGAAGCATCGGCCATAGACATATAGGATTTCCAATCTTCTGGAATACACTCTTGATCTAATAGAATGCCCTCAGTAATGTATGGGTACAAGGTGTTGTAACTTTTTGAGATATGTTGATCGATACGTTGATAGATATGGCCTCTGTTGATTTTATCAATGTGATCTATCCCTGAGGCAGCCATCAATTCTACAAAGGATTTGACAGTTTCGTGGTGATAGTTGGCCACACGTGTTTTCTTATCAGCAACCACTAGACCTTTTACCAACTTTGGGTCTTGGGTAGCCACGCCAGTAGGGCAGGTATTATGATTGCATTCGAGTGCTTGTATACAACCGACGGCCATCATCATCGCTCTTGCAGAATAGCAGACATCAGCACCTAGAGCAATAGACTTGTAGATATCAAAACCAGAAACAATTTTGCCAGAAGCGATCAAGGAGATTTCTTTTTTTAATCCGAAGCCTACGAGTGCATTGTAAGCAAACGACAACCCTTCCTTATAAGGAGTTCCTACAGAATTGCTGAACTCTACTGGAGCTGCACCCGTACCACCTTCACCTCCATCGATAGAGATAAAATCTGGTCGTATACCACTCTTTATCATTGCTTTACATATTGCAAGAAACTCACTCTTGTGGCCTATACAAAGCTTGAACCCTATAGGTTTTCCACCTGATAATTCTTGACACTGCTTGACCAAATTGAGTAATCCCATTGGCGTATCAAAAGCTTTATGATAGGGTGGAGAGAGCACCGCTTTGTAGGGTTCTATATTTCTAATTTTGGCGATTTCTGGAGTCGCCTTTTTTGCAGGCAGTATGCCTCCATGGCCTGGCTTAGCGCCTTGGGATAGCTTAATTTCTACCATTTTGACATTGTCTGCTTTGGTTCTTTCGGCGAAGAGCTCTGGGGAGAAGTTGCCATCATCAGTCCTACATCCAAAGTAACCTGTGCCTATCTGATAGATCAAATCGCCACCAAATTTGTCATGATATGGTGAGATACCCCCTTCTCCAGTATTGTGAGCAAAATGACCTATTGCCGCGCCTCCATTGAGGGCCATAACCGCATTCTTACTCAATGATCCAAAGCTCATAGCAGAGACATTGAAAACACTGCAACTATAGGGTTGCTTGCAGGTCTTGCCGCCTATGGTCACTCTAGGATGCTGCTCTAAATTGTGAGGATCTAGTGCACCGATACTATGATTCATCCATTCATAGCCTTCGTCGTAGACATTGAGTTGAGTACCGAACGGAGTAGTATCATTGACTTGCTTAGCCCTTTGGTATACGATGTTTCTCTTGATTCTGGAAAATGGTCTGCCATCCGTATCAGGTTCTATAAAATACTGATATAGCTTAGGTCTCAGCCATTCTGCTACAAATCGAGATCGCCCTAAGACAGGAAAATTTCGCTTGATAGCACTTTTGGTCTGGAAGAAATCAAGAAATCCTATCAGGAGTAATGGAAGAATTAGAATCAGCAGCCATAGAAATTTCATACTTACTAGAACACTAAGGGCAGCAATGCCACTGACTATAAGAAGGGCTGTAATGAGAAATCCTACACGCATATGAGCTAATTTTTATGAGAATTCCAATTTAGGAAGAAATTTGGACGCTTGGTCATTATGCATCCATAGACTGAACTCGACACTCCTAATTAGAACTTTTGACGTGATTATTACAACTGTCTGATTAATAGACTGTTTTACTTCAATAAAAATCGCATATGGCATACTTTATGAACTTTAAAAAGCGCCCCAACAGACCTATATTTGAGCTATAATAACACAGGAATGACGGTACGTTTTTTACTTTTCACACTTTTGTATTCAGTATTCCTGTTCCTAGGATGCAAGACCACCCAAGAAACTGCATCCACAATGATGGAAGCAGAGTTCGACGAACGTATGTTGGATACTTTGATGGTAGTAGCCAGTAAAGAAGATCCTAAGTACGATGTCCCTGACTATCAAGGCTCGGCGACCCGTAAGCACGATTTGCTCCATACAAAGCTCGATGTCAAGTTTGATTGGGTCAAGCAACACGTGTTAGGCTTAGCAACATTACAACTGAAGCCACTATTTTATGATACGGATAGTTTGGAGTTAGATGCTAAGGTTTTTGACATCCACAGCATCCAAGTACAAGGAAAAGAGCTTAGTTACGATTACGATCAATACAAGTTGCGTATAGACTTAGGAAAGACTTACACCAGAGAAGATCTTATAGAGATAAAAATAAAATACACTGCAAAACCTAATGAAGGACCTAGTGGTGGCAGTCAAGCCATCACCTCTGATAAAGGCCTCTTTTTTATTAACCCGACCAGAGAGAACAAATTCAAACCCCAGCAAATCTGGACTCAAGGAGAGACAGAGAACAGTAGCCGATGGTTCCCTACGATAGATAAGCCTAATGAGCGCTGCACACAAGAAGTATATATCACAGTAGAAGATAGATTTCAAACGTTATCAAACGGCTTGTTGCTTAACTCTAAGAAGAATAGTGATGGAACAAGAACTGATTATTGGAAGCAGGAGAAACCACATGCGCCTTATCTTTTTATGCTTGGAATAGGGGAGTATGCTATTGTCAAGGATACTTGGAAAGATATGGAGTTGATGTACTATGTAGAGCCAGAGTATGAAGTGCACGCCAAGAGTATATTTAACCATACGCCAGAGATGTTGACTTTCTTTTCAGATATACTAGATTATCCGTATCCGTGGGACAAGTATGCACAGATTGTGTGCAGAGATTATGTGTCAGGGGCGATGGAGAATACGGGTGCGGTAGTCTTTGGGGATTTTGTGCAGCAGACAACAAGAGAGTTATTAGATGGCAATAATGATGATATAGTCGCGCATGAGATGTTTCATCATTGGTTTGGTGATTTGGTAACTTGTGAGAGTTGGTCTAATCTAACACTCAATGAAGGGTTTGCAACGTATAGCGAGTACTTGTGGCAAGATTATAAGTATGGCCACGAAGCTGCTGAGCGAAAGAGGATAGAAGATCTTAACGGGTACTTGATGACCGCCAACAGAGGCGGCACCCACGACTTAATAGATTTTGAGTACAAGAATAAGGAGGATATGTTTGATGGTCATAGTTACAACAAAGGAGGACTTATCGTACATATGCTCAGAAATCTTGTAGGTGATGAAGCTTTCTTCGCGTCGCTTAATAGATACTTGACTAGCAATGAATATACGGACGTAGAAGCACATGAGTTGCGCTTGGCATTTGAAGATGTAACAGGGATGGATTTAAATTGGTTTTTTAACCAATGGTTTTTTGATCAAGGACATCCCATCCTAGATGTCGATTATGCTTATGATGCTGAAGCTAACGCTTATTATATAGATGTCGAACAAACCCAAGACCCAGAAGATAACGTTGCCGTATTTAAGCTACCTGTTAAGGCAGCATTATATTATGCTAATGGGGACAAAGAATATATTGATTTAGAAATGAATCAACGTGACCAACGTTTCACTATAAAATTGGATAAGGACCGAGTGCCAGAGTTGGTAGTTTTTGATGGGCAACATGACTTGTTAGCAGTTATAAAAGAAGAAAGAACTCACGAAGAGTATGTCCAGTTGTTTAAGTTGTCAGACGAGTATGGAGATAAATTTAGGGCGCTAAGCAATCTCAAAGGAAGAGCGGCTGGATATGAAATCACAAAGTTAGCTGCACAGAGTCCTTCAGATGAAATGCGACTTATCGCGGCACAAAACCTTGTTAGTGAAAAAGATGTACCCTTGCTCAAGCAACTGGTCTTAAATGACAGTAATTCAAAGGTACGCGTCACTGCTCTTAAAAAACTGAAGGATCCAGAGTTGGCTCTTCAGATATTAGCTTCGGATCAGTCCTATAGAGTTATAGCAGAGGCTCTCTCTATTGTCAATGAAAACAATCCCGAAGAGGCAGTTAGACAGGCTGATATTTTGACGCGTGATTATCATAAACCACTTATTGGGGTTATAGGAGATATACTGGCTAGTTCAGGTGACCTTGGATACTTAGATTATTTTGAAGAGAATATAAATAAGGTCGGTATGTATGCCTTCTTTAATTATATGAATCACTTCAGTAAGCTGGCACGGACTGCTGAACCTGATAGAATGCTACAGACTGCAGCAGTATTACGAAATGTGGCGGCAGAGGATAGTAATAGTTATTTTAAAAAGTATTCTGCTGCCAATACGATAAAAAGTTTGATGTCGGAATTAGATAGCCGAAAAGAGAAGAACGCCGCGACTACAAGCGCTATTAATGAAATGTCAACTTATCTTAGTAAAGTCGTCAATACCTCTAATGATGAAAGACTCAGAGAAGCTTTTTCTGAATATATAGAAATGCCTTAAATGGCTCTGAATAAAATTACTCTAAGAAAGAAATGGTGGCAAGGCAATACGTATAAGATTTACGATGAAGCTAATCATCTGTTTGCTTATTCTGATCAACCTTCTCTTTTTTCGAGTGATCTACATATCTATTCCGCAGAAGGGCGCTTGCTCTTAGAATTAAAGAAGGAATGGATTTCTTTTGGTAATTACCAACTTATAAGAGAAGGTAGGTCTATAGGTGCCCTAACAAGAGGATGGAGTCCCACAAAATATTCTTTGGATTTATATGACTCTAAAAGCTACGTACTTGTAGTAAAGGGGTGGGGTAAAAGAATTGAAATATTTAAGAGAGAAGATAATATAAGTGTTGGACTAATCTCTGGTTCTTCAGTGTCCTTTAATGAAGTTGGTGTTGTAGCTCAGGATATAGATTCTCTTGTTCTTGCGGCCTGTGTCATAGCGATTAGTGCTATTAGGCGGGCTGCATCGTCTTAAGTGTTTGAGTAGAAGCAAGAGATTTATTTTTTATTGGATCATTTGGTAATAAGGACTTATCCTTAATATTACAGTATGAAAAAATTGGTGATTGTACTCCTACTGAGTTCTATGTGGAGCTGTAAAAATGATGGTGCTGCTACATTGAATAATGGAAAGGAAATTCTGGATATAGCTGAAGTAATTCCGCCCGTTAAGGATGAGAAAGTCTCGTTGGATAAAGAATTTCAACAACCACAAATTGATCTTGTGGGTCTGCCAACCAATCAAAAATTTCCTAAAAAAGAGGATTGGGAACAAGTTGACTCATTTAGGATAACTGGAGTCGATTTGTCTGGAATAGCAGTAGCTGCGGATAATATTTTTATGGTTTCTGATACCAGCCAGAGAGTGATAATTAAGTTTGACACCAATAGTGGCTTTGCTGAAGAAGCCTGTTCGGATATGCAAGTGCCGTATCTAAATCTTAGAAATTCGAGATTAATCATACCGCAGTATGACAAAGACTCCATCTTCGTGTATAGAGGTATTCCGAATTTGTTCAAATTCCAATTGCCATATGAGTTGAATA
>CALBWK010000023.1 GCA_937969415.1 uncultured Saprospiraceae bacterium
TCTATGTGGGACTTGTCTCCAGTTAGGAGCTCAGGACTTTCACAATAGTTACTAGCAATTTGCGCCGACTATCGTTAATCCAGCCTTGACGGGGGCCTTCTATGGTAACCTCAGAGTCAATGTCATCGGCAGAGACCAAGGCAGACCGGTCGCTGGTGCTGGAAACGAATTCCAAGACTTAAGTCTTACAATAGACTACAATATCGATTTCGGGTTAACTGATGGAGATTGGGTGGCTTTAGGAGCAACCATTTCTAGATCTCAGACACCTGGTGTTGCGGATTTTAGACGCCAATTTACTGGACTAATTGGAGCTTACCACTTGGCCTATGGGAAGAGAAAGGATAAAGTATTTACAATAGGCGCCAAGTATGGGCCTTATACAACGAGCTTCAACAATAGCAATCTGTTTGAAGATGCCGTTGATACTTGGGGCATCCTAAATCCGGGTACAGATCAGTCCGCAGATCTCAACCAATTGCAAGGCGCTATCAATGCAGTCCAAGACCTCAACCAAACAGAAAAGTCAAATAATGATTTTGGTGTGGGCCTTATGTTGACTACACCTATGAGTAAGAATTCTGACTTGCGTATAGGGGTAGCCCTAGACAGAGTATTAAATCCACTTTCAACTCGAGCCCAAGGTGACACCACTATGACTGGCGTAACTCCAAATGCACAGCGATTTGGAAGAAGAATAAATGGATTTTTATCTTACTACAATTCCATCAACTCCAAACTCGTTTTTAATCCAAACCTTGTTTTACAAACATTGAATGGATCAACAAATATCTTGGTACAGTCTCTTTTCAAGTATCTCATCAATCCTGAAAAGGAGATGACGATGACTTTTGGTGCAGGACTCAGATTGGTCAACAGTACAGATATCCCTTTATATCTTGGAGTCGATGTCAACACTTGGAAAGTAGGTATTAGCTATGATGCTAATATCGGTGGCCTCAGACCTTCAAGCAACACCTTTGGTGCTTTGGAGATAGGTATTAGTAAAGTATTCAATTGGAAGAAGGATCCGGTTGTGGAGCCGAAATTTATCTGTCCAAGACTCTAATAAGAAACATTATACTATGCAACGTCAATTAATCATTTGTGTCTTAGCTCTAGCATTTGTCGGAAGCTTGTGTGCACAACCGATCAGAAGCAATTCTAAAGAACAAAAACTCAAGGCTGCCCAAGAAGCAGAATCTGCAGCCAATTTTGCTGGTGCCCTAGAATGGTACGAAGAAGCCTACGAGGATACACGTAAGGCTGGCGGCAGATCAGGAGGCGAAGAGGCCAACCTCTATAGATTAAAAATTGCTGAACTGAGTTACGAAATCAGAGACTACGAAAAAGCAGAAAAGAACTATCGTAGAGTCATCGAAAAGGATGAAGAAGGCAATTATATCGATGCCATTTTTATGCACGGAAAAAGTCTCAAAGCTCTAGGTCAATACGATATTGCTATCAATGCTTTTTCTGCGTACATCAACAAGAGCGATAATCAAGCGATGATTGCTATGGCAAAAAACGAACTCGCTGGAATCAAACTCGTCGAAGAGCTAGAACCGAATATAGAGACCTCATTTAGAATGTTGGATAAAAATATCAACTCTGGTTCTGGAGAATTTTCACCTCGTCAAAATCCTGGAGATGGCAATCTCTACTACGCTTCTATGAATACTAATAAGATCATCGATGCTAGTGACAATGCTGTCGTCGCACAGATTATGGTAGCGCCTATCGGTAAGGATGGAAAATTTGGCAAAGCAGAAAAACTCGACAAGACCATTAATAGAGAGGAATTCCACAGTTCCAATGTGGCTTTTTCTGCGGATGGACGGACGATGTACTTCACAAGAGTAAAGACTGAAGGCACAGAAATTACTGCCTCAGAAATATTGTACAGTCAGAAAACGGATGCGGGCTGGAGTGCTCCAGATAAAGTAACAGGACTCAATGGCGAATGGCATAGTAAAAATCCGGCTTTAGGGACCCTATATGGTCGTAACGTCATTTTCTTTAGCTCCGATATGCCCGGTGGTTCTGGAGGGATGGATGTCTATTACGCTAACGTACTTGGCGATGGAGAATTCTCTACCCCTGTCAATCTAGGAGAGTCCATTAATACTGCAAGTGATGACCTCAGTCCTTACTTTCACGAGGGTACTCTATACTATAGCACCGATGGTCGACCGACGATAGGTGGTTATGATATATTCTACACCGTCTGGGATGGGACTGAGTGGAGCCGTACAGAGAATCTTGGGCTTGGATTTAATTCTTCTTACGACGATCTCTACTTCAGTATGAATAGTGATGGCAAAAGTGGATATATCGTTTCCAACAGACCCTCAGAAAATAAAAAGAGACTAAAGAGTAAAACTTGCTGTGATGACATCTATGCCTTTGAGGTGCAGGAGTTGGTCATCGATCTATTAGCTACAGTTGTAGATGAAGGAGAAGGTGCCCTCAATGGTGCGACAATCAAGCTCAAGAATCTTACAGATCCCATTACTAATCCTACCGATAGCAAGTACAATGCGCTCGGTAATGAGTTTCAGTTTCTGCTAGGTTCAGATTATAAGTACAAGGCTGTCATCACTGCAGACGGCTATTATCCTGACTCTATAGAATTCAATACGGCAGGAATTTTAGACAATTACACAGTCAATAAAACAATCAAGCTCAACCCTCTACCTAAGGAGCCAGAAGTTACTACTGAGACAACGACTGTCACAATTAATGAGCCTATCAGATTGAGTAAAATCTATTATGACCTTGACGATGATAAGATCTTACCAGAATCAGAACCAGACTTATATAAGCTCTATGACCTACTGAATAAGTATCCGGATATGGTAATAGAATTATCTTCTCATACAGATTCTCAAGGTCGGTCTAATTATAATGAAGACCTCTCACAGAGAAGGGCAGAATCAGCCACAAAATGGTTGCTCAATAAGGGTATCTCTAAGAAAAGAATCAAGCCTGTGGGCTATGGCGAAAATGTCATCATCAACCATTGTAAAAATGGTGTAAAATGCTCCGATGACGAACATAGACAAAACAGAAGAACTGAATTCAAAATTATCGCTGGTCCACAGACTATCGAAATTACGAAGGAAGTAATCACACCTATAGGTGGCTAATAATTGAATTCCTATTTTGACTCTATATGAGTGATTAGTTTATCTAATCACTCATTTTTTTGTTTTATCGAGTCATAAAATGTTCTACTTTTGCGCTGTTTTTGGGATTTAACAGAATGTTAGCCCTTATTTCCTATCTATTGACGTTTTTATAGCGTAACAGCATTAATTAAAACAACTAATTATGAAAAACTTATTAAGAATTGGCTTTTTAAGCCTTTTAACTGTGGTTTTCTTTACGGCTTGTGAAGTCGATGGAGATGGTACTGGCGGAACTGGTGGGACAGGAGGTACTGGCGGTACTGGCGGCACAAACGATGATGCACCTTCTTTGGCCCTAGTAGACAAAGATGGTTATGTCTCAACTTCTGCAACTATTGCTCCTGGTGAAACTTTCTTAGTCAATCTATTAGGAGCAAAGGGCGCAGCTGATTTACTCTCAGTAGAATTTGATATTGACGGAGCTCGATTTGGAGATGCAGAGATTAGCGATAGAGTAACCATTAACAGCTCTACTGTTGGTGGAGATAATGTAGCAGTAGATGTTAGTGAAACATCCACTTTTGATTGGGATATTACAATTGTCGCAGCAGACGCAGAGGCAACTCAGACCTATATGTTTAGATTGATAGATGCAGATGGTCTTAACGACGAAGTGTCTGTAACTATAACTACAGATGGTAGTATTGGAGGTGGAGACGTAGTAGCTCCAACAATTACTATCCCTATGAATAGTGTTGCAGTAGCACCTAACAGTCTATTTTCTATTCCAATTGATATTGTAGCAGGTAATCCTTTGTTATCACAGATGGGAGTTTTTGAGGTAGTAGGTACAGACGCTGTAGCTATTGACGCTTCAAGATTAGAGTTAGATGGTGTAGCCTTTCCTGACAACCCGTTCTTCCTAGAAGCTGATGATAAAGATGGTTTTGCGAAAAACCTAACCATAAGATCTCAAGACAATGAGAGCTCTACGATCTACATCATTGCCTTCTTTGATGAGGCAGACAATGTATACCAGAGTGAATTCACATTAGATACAAGACCACAAGGCAATGTAGTTACTACCCTAGAGGGGGTATTATTTAACAGAGCAGGACCTGCAGGTTTTGGTGGGTTAGATATGGATTCTGGAGGTAGTACAGGTAGTTCTGATCCAGAAGCAGAGCTTATAGATAATGGTATCGATAGCAACGAACCTAATGCATCTAATTGGTTGCAAACCATCTCTGGGACTAACGGTGTGGAAGTGAAATACTTAAGACCAGGAGAAAATGGTCTTCCAGGTGATTTCACTTTTAGCTCAGCAACTACAGATCTTGAAATAGCTGAAGCTTGGAGGTCTGGAGTAGACTTTACACTTGTCAACAGTGATGGCAACGGAATGAGTGACCCAGTTAATGAAGGCGATTTATTTGTAGCGACCAACAACAGTAAGTTCTACATCTTTGTTATCAAAGATGTGAACGTCACTGGAAATGACAATATGGATAATTATGTAATGGATATTTCATTCTAAGGAATCCAAATAGATAAAAAAAAGAGGCTAGCTCATCGGAGCTAGCCTTTTTAGTTTCTAATAATTCTAACCAGAAAGCCCTTCAAAATCCCTATTCATAATTGGAATGCCTATATGCATCACCTCTCCTATACTCGGTTTTCTGAGAATAAAAGAAACTGTTCTAAACTTATACTTTGGATACACCATTTTATCCAGAGGTATCATTCGTTTACTATCCCACTTATGCAAGTTGAGTTCATATCTTTCACACAAGAGCACTCCTAGCTCACCTTCAGGCTGAAAATTGGCAGGTTGCAAATCCTTATTCATAACTCTAGAATAATCTCCTTCCTTAAATATGGCATCCGCGTCACAACTGTAGTAATAATAGACCGCAGAAAAACCATAAGCCTTTTCCATTACTTCTAGAAGCAAATTATTGTATTTAGTTATTTCTGCCTCTAGGTTATCTGCTTCAATATGCTTGCCATAATCACGCATCGACTTAATCTTTACATCTTCATTTCTAAGCCGCACCAAAAGGCCATTCTTTTTTACGGAACTTAAAATTGCCCCTTGGTGGGTCTTTCTCTCCAAATAGTCATATACCCCACAACTCGACAACAATACTGAAAGAATTAATCCTGAAAAAAGAAGTCGCTTGAGCATATGCATACAGTTTGATATTTAATGCCCAATTTAACGTGATTTTAAATGGATGTAGAGCTATTGTTTGACCTATATCCATAATTTTGTCGTTTTGATTAACCGAGAATTCCTATTATGCAAGCATCATTGGACATAGAGGCACTAAATCAACAGATACAAGTAGATAGTGCCTTTGTAGAAGACATCAAAGCAGCTACTGGCAATATCATTGTCGGGCAAGAATATATGATACAACGGCTCCTGCTCGGCTTATTAGCCAAGGGGCACGTCCTACTAGAAGGGCTTCCTGGACTCGCCAAAACCCTCTCTATCAAGACCCTAGCCAGCGCAGTCAATGCAGACTTCCAGAGGATACAATTTACCCCAGATCTCTTACCCGCAGATATCGTGGGTACGATGATCTACAACCCTAGCAAGAACGACTTCACCGTCAGAAAAGGGCCCATCTTCGCCAACTTTATTCTGGCAGATGAGATTAACAGAGCGCCGGCCAAAGTGCAGTCTGCCCTACTCGAGTCGATGCAAGAAAAACAAGTGACCATAGGCAAGGACACTTTCAAGCTAGAAGAGCCCTTCCTTGTCTTGGCGACACAGAATCCGATAGAGCAAGAAGGCACCTACCCGCTACCAGAAGCGCAGGTAGATAGATTTATGCTGAAGGTAAAAATTGGCTACCCAACTAAAGTAGACGAAAGAGAAATAATCCGTCGCTCGATCAGCGGTCAGACAGAGCAAAAGGTGTCTTCTGTCATAGAGCCATCTCAAATACTCAAAGCAAGAGAGCTCGTGTCTAAAATCTATATGGATGAGAAAATAGAAAACTATATTCTAGACATCGTCTTTGCTACACGTACACCCGAAACGTCGGGACTAGCTGATCTTAAGCCCCTTATTAATTATGGAGGTTCTCCGAGAGCGAGTATCAACTTAGCGAAGGCAGCCAAAGCGCAAGCCTTCCTCAACAGAAGAGGATTTGTGATTCCAGATGATGTCAGAAACATCTGCACAGATATCCTCCGCCACAGAATCGGATTGACCTATGAAGCTGAGGCAGAGAACATCACGCAAGAAGACATCATAGACAAAATCATCAATACCGTAGAAGTCCCTTAGTGGTCAGATGAAAAAAGACGCTTCAGAAATATTAAAGAAAGTCAGGAAAATTGAGATCAAAACCAAAGGTCTCTCTAAGCATATTTTCTCTGGTGAGTACCACAGTGCCTTTAAGGGCAGAGGTATGTCTTTCTCAGAAGTGAGAGACTATCACTATGGTGACGATGTCAGAAATATAGACTGGAATGTCACTGCGAGAACAGGTGATCCACACATCAAAGTATTTGAGGAGGATAGAGAGCTGACGGTGATGTTGCTTATAGACATCAGCCAGTCATCGGTATTTGGCTCGATCAAGCAGTTTAAAAGTGAACTAACGGCTGAGTTATCTGCTGTGATTGCCTTTTCTGCCATCACCAACAATGATAAAGTAGGGGCGATACTTTTTACAGATCAAGTAGAAAAATACATTCCGCCTAAAAAAGGAAAGAGCCATATCCTCCGAATCATCCGAGAGATCATCTATCATGAACCAGTATCAAAAGGTACTGATCTCGAAAAAGCACTGATCTATCTGAACAACATCCAAAAGAAAAAAACAATCACTTTTATCCTATCCGATTTTATGACACAAGGATATGAGTCTTCTTTGTCTATCGCTTCTAGACGGCACGACATCATAGGTCTCCATATCTATGACCAGCTAGAAAAGGAGTTGCCCAAGATGGGACTGATCCACGCAGTCGATCCTGAGACGGGAGATAAGCGCATACTCGACACCTCTTCGAAAGCTGTGCGCCAAGCACACTCTGAGTGGTTTCAGTCCAACTTTGATTATTACGATAGGATGTTTAATAGAACAAGGTCAGATCATATCAGCATCAGCACCGCCGATGACTATGTGCGGTTGTTGCTCCAGTTCTTCAAAAAACGTACACGATAGATGAGACATATTCTCGTCATCATATTAGTCAGTATGCACTTGGTCGGCTTGAGTCAAGTGGTCAATACTATTATTGTCTCCAATGATAGCATTCTCGTAGGTGATCCAGTAATGGTCCTATACAAACTACAAGTGCCTACAGAATTAAATGTTTCTTCTATCGATTATCAGATTATGGTCGATAGTCTCCAAGCCACCAATATGGTAGCTGGCACAAAAAAGAAAGCTGACGCTGACTTTGAGGGGCGCTTTACCTCAGCAGAAAATTACAGACTCAAGGGTAGTGAAATCAACTTCAGACCCAACGGTACCAACAAAGTCTACATAGACACCTTTATGTTGACCTTATATCAGACAGGATCTTTTACGCTACAACCGCCGATACCAAATTTCCTAGCAGCTCCAGAAGACTTAGAAATAATTACCTCAGAATTTCCACAGATAGTTGTCGGCGTCACTTCCTATTTTCTTGAAGCCATCCAAGCCAACAAAGACAGTATGTCCTTAGAAGTGATTAAGGAACAAATGGCCCCCAATGTGGTCAATATTTATACAAAGAAGAAGCCATCGGACTATTGGATTTACTTCCTACTGTTGGGCCTAGCGATTCTTGGGGCAATTATCTATTGGTTTATAAAATCAAGACAATCAAAGCAACAAATTGTCTTATTGGAAAAACCTGAAGCACCAGCCCACTACTTCGCCAACAAGAAACTGACTCAACTCAGAAAAGAGGAACTCTGGAAGGTCGGCAAAGACAAAGAATATCAAACACAGCTGACTTATTCTATAAGAGAGTATCTAGAAAATAGATTTGACATAAAAGCGCTAGAAAGTACGACAGAAGAATTAAAAGCAAGTCTAACAGGAAAAGTGACTGCAGAACAAGAGTCGATGCTTGTTGAAATCTTACAAATAGCCGACCTGGTCAAGTTTGCCAAAGCCAAGCCATCAGAAGACATCAATGAATCTTTTCTGACTAAGGCTTATGATTTTGTAAAGTCTACTCAAGAAAACAGTCCAGATTTTGACGAGCAAGATTATCTACGCCGTCTCAATGCTTATCTCGATCAACAAAAAAAGCTCGGCTGATGGAGATAGGTGGTTATACATTGGCCAGTCCGTGGTTTTTGCTGCTGTTCTTATTGCTGCCTCTTATGTGGTGGTGGAGAAATAAGAGCAACAAGTATACCTCTCCAGAACTATCTTTTCCGCATACTGGATCGATGGATTTTGGAACCAGCATCAAAGCTACTTTACTATATTATCTACCTCTGTTCAGATACCTTTCTCTAGGGTTGTTGATACTCGCTATGGCGCGGCCCCAAAAAATACTGAAGGAAGAAGAAGTCAAAACAGAAGGGATAGATATCGTCTTGGCCTTGGATCTTTCTTCAAGTATGAAGGCAGGTGATTTCCAACCCAACAGACTTGAAGCGAGCAAAGAAATGGCTGCACGATTTGTGGACAGAAGACCAGATGACAGGATAGGCCTCGTCATCTTTGCAGGAGAAAGCTTTACTTATAGTCCTCTCACAACAGATCATAAAACGGTTAAGCAATATATATCGACTCTCGCTTTCGGGATGATAGATGACAAGACCGCTATCGGAATGGGACTCGCCTCAGCCGTCAACTGTCTTAAGAACAGTGAATCCAAAAGTAAAATCATCGTCTTCCTAACAG
>CALBWK010000024.1 GCA_937969415.1 uncultured Saprospiraceae bacterium
AGCTGTCTCAATTCTATCAACAATACTAACGCTTACTGTGGTCGTATTAATGAGCAATTGTCAGCCTTCATCTCCTAATTCTAGCACAACCCTTAATGAAGTATTGGTTATGGGCACAATACACAGTGGGCATCTTACCGACGAAGTCTACAACCTAGACCTACTGACTAAATTAATCACAGAGATAAATCCAGATTACATATTATCAGAAATTCCTCCTGACAGATATGCAGCAGCGATGGAAGGATTCCAAAGGGATGACACTATTTCTGAGCCACGTGTGATGCGCTTTCCAGAATACGTTGATGTCGTGTTTCCATTGTCAAAAAGTATGGATTTTGAGATTATTCCTACAGCAGGATGGACAGCTATAATGGCTTCAGAACGTAGAGAAAAACTCAGAGCTATCAGTAAAGACTCTTCGCGTGTTGATGATTGGGAAGCCTACATCAGCGCTAACGAACTTTCAGATTCATTATACAAAGCGACAGGCAAAGAGAATGATCCCTATTTCATCCATACACCGACCTATGATAGCATAATGGATGTCAGTCTGCAAGTTTACAATCAGTTATTCAATCAAGAACTAGCCTTGGGTGGCTGGGACAATATTAATATTGCACACTACTGGAACATCCATAAAGCTCTGAATAAATACACACAATCGGGTAAGAGATTTCTTATCATCTATGGAGCAGGACACAAGGGGTGGTTTCTCCGTGAACTCAGAGAAAGAGATGATATAAAGCTCTTAGAAATGAAACCCTTTTTGGACAAAGTGATGAACTAACGCATACCACCTTGAAGCTAAACAGCTTAGTTCTCAACTAAAACGAAAACCATTTATGTCCGTAAGAAAAATAAAAAGAGACGACATACCAGCACTAAAATTAGTCCTCGACACTCTAGAGCTCTTTCCCTCAGAGATACTAGAAGATATGATGGCTGACTATCTCAATAATCCTGAAAGTGGTGATTACTGGTTTACCGCCACAGAAAATGATCAACCTATAAGCATCGGATACTGTGCACCGGAGCAACTAACGGAAGGGACTTACAATCTACTCGCTCTAGGTGTAAAGAATGACATTCAAAGCAAAGGCATCGGGAGCAAGATGATGGACTACATAGAAGGCATCCTCACAGAGGCAGGACACCGAATTCTCATAGTAGAAACATCCAGTACTGAGGCCTTCCAATCCTCTCGCAAGTTTTATGAAAAACATAGCTATACTCAAGAAGCTGTCATCAGAGATTTCTGGAGTGACGGAGATGACAAGGTTGTTTATTGGAAAAAACTAAAAGCCACTACTTAAAAGGAAGCTTTCCTAAATCCACATTACCTCCAGTAATCACAATACCTATTTTCTGTCCGGCAAATTTATTTTTCTCTACCAGTATAGCGGCAAGAGGTACTGCACAACTCGGCTCTATTATTATTTTCATTCGCTCCCACACTAAGCGCATAGCCGCAATAATTTCTCCCTCTTCGACTCGGATAATTTCGTTGACATACTGTTGTATGATTGGAAAATTGATATCGCCTAGATGTGTCCTCAAACCATCAGCAATGGTATCGGCTTTTAGATTCTTGATGATTTTTCCAGCCTTAAGTGAGAGATAAGCGTCATCCGCCGCACGAGGCTCCCCTGCTATCGTCTTACAATCTTTGCCAAAATGATACACTGCTAAAGCTGTCCCCGCCAACAGTCCTCCCCCACCTACGGGCACCGCTATCACATCGAGATCAGGCTGCTCCTCTAGTAACTCCAACGCTGCAGTTCCTTGACCAAGGATAACATCCAGATCATTTGACGGATGAACAAAAGTTGCAGTGTGCTGCTCTATAAGCGCATCTGCTGCTGCTTGCCTCGCTTCTATAGTCGACACACTCTCAGTAATCTGACCTCCATAACCTCTGACCGCATCCTTTTTGACTTGGGGTGCATTTTCAGGCATAACGATATAGGCAGGGATATTGAGAGACTTGGCAGCTAAGGAAACTGCTTGCGCCATATTGCCAGAAGAATGCGTGACAACCCCATTAGTGCGCTGTGACTCTGACAGTTGAAGGATAGCATTGGTAGCGCCCCGCATCTTAAAAGCACCCATACGCTGGAAGTTCTCACACTTAAAATAAATCTCTGCACCAGCAATGGCATTAATAGCAGAAGAACTGAGCACAGCCGTCCTATGGATATAGGGCTTGATACGCATATGACAGTCCAATAAGTCTTGTCGAGTAGGAATAGGAGTTTGCATACTCTAAGTTAGCAAAGACTAGACACAGCTCTTACTCATATTTTGATTATCCTTGTGCCATAACTCTATATTTTGATAAAGCTCGAAAAACATCTTACGCCGAAACTCCCTAAGCCTGTAAGACTCTCTGATTATGTCGCCGGCATCTTTGAGACCATTACGACAAAGAAAGGGATGAAAAAAGCCATCGAAAAAGGCCTCGTCAAGGTCAATGGAGATGTCTCCTTTACAGGTCGATACATCTCTGGTGGAGAGGTCATAGAGCTGTACAAAAAGGAAGAAACAGACAGAGCACCCATCGTCAAGATGCAATTGGATGTATTGTATGAAGATGACTACATCGCTATCGTCAACAAACCTGCAGGTATCGTCGTGAGTGGCAACAAAAAGCACACCTTGGTCAATGCGCTCCCGTATAACCTCAAGAAGAGCAACCAAAAGGATGTATTGCCGAGACCGCAGCCTGCCCACAGATTGGACTTTCCGACTAGTGGGGTCCTACTCGTCGGCAAGACAGCCAACACGCTTACGGCGCTCAACGATCTGTTTCGAGATCGAGAGATAAAGAAGGTTTACCAAACCATCACACAAGGTAAGATGAAGAGCCTCGAAGGCAAGCTGGAGACAACCATCAAAGGCAAGGCAGCCATCTCCCATTATAAAGTCTTGCAGGAGATTCCTTCACCAAAATTTGATCAACTCAATCTCGTAGAGCTGAGCCCAGAGACAGGCAGACGCCACCAGTTACGCATACATATGAGTGAGCTGGGCACACCTATACTTGGCGACAAGACCTATGGCATAGAGGGCAAGGTTATGCAAGGCAAAGGTCTCTATCTCCACGCATTGAGCTTGAGCTTTGACCATCCCATAACTAAGGAAAAAATAGAGGCCTCTACCCCACTCCCAGCAAAATTTGAAAAGCTGATGGAGAATACCATCAAAGACAAAAAGAAGGTGGTCTCTGGAGAGGAGGAATAGCGGGGCGACACTTACTATATTTGATTCCTCCATCTATCATATACTAGGTAATCCAGTTTTTAGAATTGGCCTTTTTCATTTTAGGATCTAAAGGCTTAAATTCCGTTAAAAACGGGATTCTGTTTGAGCCGAAGGCGAGTTTTAGACCGTTTAGGAATTTTAGTTTTTAGAGCCGTTAAGAAATGAAATCAGCCTTGAATTTTTTGTTTCGTTTTTGTTTCAAGACATGAGCCAGAGGTGCAGCCATAGGCTGCATCATAGG
>CALBWK010000025.1 GCA_937969415.1 uncultured Saprospiraceae bacterium
GACAACCTCAAAAATCAAAGTGAGAAAAAACATCCTTCTGATTTCGCCATATGGATGAAAGCTGCACCGGAACATTTGATGAAATGGAACTCTCCTTGGTCAGAGGGCTTTCCTGGATGGCACTTAGAATGTTCTGTGATGAGCACTAAGTATCTAGGAGAAACTTTTGACATACACGGTGGAGGTAACGATTTGAAGTTTCCACATCATGAAAATGAAGTAGCACAAAATGTTGGTGCTTGTGGTTGCCACCCGGCCAACTACTGGTTACATACCAATATGCTTCTGATGAACGGCAAGAAGATGTCTAAGAGTGATGGCAATACCATAACACCACAACAGCTCTTCACTGGAGACAGTCCGCATATTACGAAGGCTTACTCGCCTATGGTGATACGATTCTTTATGCTGCAATCGCACTATAGCTCTACCAATGACTTGACCAATGAAGGACTATTGGCTGCAGAGAAAGGCTACAAGCGTATCGCTGAAGCGGCTAAGACTTTGGAAGGGCTGAAAGCTAGCGGTGGCAGTGGAGAGCTAGACAAAGAAATCAACACAACACTCGATCAATTCGTTACCGAAATAAGTGATGACTTCAATACACCGAGAGCGATTGCTGTGCTTTTTGATTTGGTCACAAAGATCAACTCTATCAAGGAGGGCCATATCGATATCAAGCAAATCTCTGATGCAACACTGGAAAGATTTCAAAGTGCCTATCCTAGTTACTTGAACGAAGTGCTCGGTCTAGAGCTAGAAGCTGGAGGAGTAGGCAACAATGGTGCGATGGAACATGCTATGCAATTGATCCTAGAACTAAGAGCTGATGCAAGAGCAGATAAAAACTGGGCTGTTGCGGATAAAATTAGAGATGCACTCTCTGCTGCAGATATTACAGTCAAAGATGGCAAGGAAGGAACCAGTTGGTCACTCAACTAATTAAATCAAGAAGCTATGAAACAACAGATAAATTTTCTTTGGATATTCCTTGTATTGCTTCTTGTCACGGGCTGTCGTGAACCATCGCCGACAAATCAAAGCAGTGCAGCGGTAGCTATTCAACCTGTCAAAGTACCCTCCTTCAGTCAGGACAGTGCCTTTGCCCATATAGAGAAGCAACTCAGTTTCGGCATACGTGTACCGGGTACTCCGAGCCATATTGCGTGCAAAGATTGGATGGTTGCTAAATTTAAGTCCTATGGTGCAGATGTCATCGAACAGGATTTTATGGCTAACATCTACAATGGAGAGAAATGGCCTTCTACGAATGTGATTGCGCAATTCAATAAAGACAAGAAGAAGAGAGTCATACTCTCTGCACACTGGGATAGCCGCTTTATTGCGGAAATGGATCAGGACAAAAAGAAAAGAGATGAACCAATACCAGGGGCGGATGACGGCGGGTCTGGAACAGGTGTACTCATAGAGATAGCTAGACTACTTCAAGAAAATCCTATCGACCTAGGTGTAGATTTAATCTTGTGGGATGCAGAAGATCAAGGTGATCCTTCAGGAGCGGTCAAAAACTCTTGGTGTCTGGGCTCGCAATATTGGTCAAGAAAAAAACATAAGAAAAATTACAGAGCAAAATGGGGAATTAACTTAGATATGGTAGGCGCTAAAAATCCAAGATTTGGTCAAGATGATGACTCAAGGTACTATGCGGGACAACTGCTCGATAAAGTTTGGACCATGGCTCAGAATATGGGCTATTCAGATATGTTTGTAAATGAAAACACAGGGCGCCTAACAGATGATCATATATATGTTAATAGACTTGGACAGGTACCTATGATCGATATCATCAATCAGCCCAAAGGATCGAAAACATCATTCATGGGATGCTGGCATACGCATTGTGATGATATTTCCAACATTGACAAGCGATCACTAAAGGTGGTCGGTCAGGTCGTAACAGCTGCGATTTACAAGGAATCTACTGGACATTTATAAAAAAACCGAGCACTCTGTTGATTTATCTTTACTAGAAGTAGAGCAAGGGGCTTTGGATTAATTTAATTTTGCAAAAAAATTTAGAAAGTGAGAATACTATTTACATTAATTATGCTTTTGGGCTTTACACTGGGACAAGCTCAAAATAGAAACGTTATCGTGACCAAAGCGACAGCGACCTGGTGTCCTAATTGTGGTGCTTGGGCTTGGGACTACAAGGATGCACTTCTAGAAGAATTTCCTTCTGGACCAATGACATTTATAGCTGTGCACTTCAGAAACAGTGATTTAGAAAACGAAGCTAGTCTTTGGTTTGCAAGGAACATTAACGCTGCAGGTCAACCTACCTTCTACATCAATAATGACTGGAATACAGTAGGTTCTGGATCATGGAACTCACAACTCACTAATGTGCGACAAGAGATACTCGATAAAGCCCAAGGAGAAGCTACAGTCAGTTTTGATGGTGTAGCTATAGATGGCGAAACTATCAGTTGTACAGTGGGGACTAACTATGCTGCCGAACCTGGCACAGAATATACTATAGCAGTATATGTCTATGAAGACAATGTAGATCACTTCCAATCTGCCAGACCCAATGCGATACATCCTAACATTATGAGAACTTCTCTCGGAGCGCCCCAAGGTGTGCCTTATGATCCAGCTACAGGCAGCTACGACTTTCAAGATGTTATAGATCCTGCTTGGAACAAAGATGAGCTGGGTCTATTAGCTGTACTGTACAGAGTAGATGGTGCTGATTACGTAATCGAAGAGTCTACCTCTGTTTCAAACTTTACTGCGAAGACGAGCAATGAAGAGCTACTAGATGCTAGCATTTTTGGATACACAGATAGAGAAGCTGAGCTTATCATCACAGCGGATGAGCAGCAATATGCATTGACTGTAACAGATATGAGCGGAAGAGTTATTGTAGATAAAAACTTCCGAAATGAAGTTAGCATTCAAAAAAGCCTTACGCCAACTGGGATGTACATTGCGACATTCAGAACAGACAAGGGCTTTTATAGTCAGCAAATATTTATAAAATAAAATCTATAAGGGCTTGTCGCTAGACAGGCCCTTTCTTTTACTATGGCTTCACTTCTACTCGTAATCAATATTTTCTTTTCATTGTTCACTACTAGTACTAGTGGCGAACCTGCTCCTAACATCAGATATGAAACGATAGAGGGAGAAACCAGCCATCTCTATACCCATAAAGGGCAGGTTATCTATGTCAGTATATGGGCGAGTTGGTGTAAGCCTTGTCTGAATAACTATGAAAAATACGAAAGCGTAAGAACACAATTGGAAAAAGAAGGTGTCGTTTTACTTAATGTTTCTATAGATAGAAATCCAGATCTTTGGCGGGCAGCGGTAAAGAAGCATCACTACATCAATGGCACCAACGTATTGGCCTCAGATATATCCAAAACGATGAAAGACTATGGAATCTCAAAGGTGCCTGACTATCACATTATAGATAAGTCTGGACAGTTTGTGTATCTTTCTGACAATGCGGGCAGAGATATCATTGAGGAATTTAAAGCTTGGTTATAAACTTGCCATTCGCTTCTGAAATAAATAATAATTACTCTTCCAGCCCATCCCTATTTTTGTATCGGGAAATACCTTGACCACTTCGGCTCCATTCTCTTTAGCAATATTTAGGACTGCATCTTCTGAAACCGGGTGCATTTCTATAACAGAGCTTTTCCTGTAATAAATTTTCCTAATAAGATTTATACCAGAATGCCCGACTAAGGTTTTCAGGACTTTAAAAAAATGAGGCGGCTCAGTAGGCAGATTAAATAAAATATGACCGCCTGGCTTACACACCCTGACAAACTCTTTGATGTAAGCTGTGCTATACTGCGGCTCTATATGCTGAAGGGTAATTAATGAAAAAACGAGGTGAAAAGAATTCGATTCAAAATCAGCAAGTGAAGGTTTTTCATTTACTTGATACCTCACTTTTTCTGGAAATTTATTGTAGGCACGTGCCTTAGAAATCATTGAGTCAGAGATATCTACACCCACAACAGAACTGGAACGCATAGCCAAAGCCTGAGTTAATCTCCCTGGACCACAACCAAAGTCCAACACTTTGCCATACTTGATGCCGGCATCCTTTACGTGTCTTTGCAAAGCTCTTATAGTCTGTATGCCTGTCTTATAGAATTCAGTTAACTCCCAACCATTGTTTATTTTACTCGGATCTGAAAGGACAGCCCAATAGGCATCATCCTCACCAAGAGCATCCCAGTTTTCTTTCAATTTATCAATATGCATACACCACGCTTAAGGGACTAATTTTTCTTATCTAGTTCGTTGACTTTTGTCTCTATCCTATCTTCTATTTTAGCCTTTAGCTCTTCAGTAGATTTCAACTTCTCCTCCAATTTTTTCTTGACAGTATCATCTTTCACTTCTTTCAGCTGTGCCTTCTCATTCTTTATTTTATTCTCTACCTCAGCAAGCAGTTCTTTTCTCTTCTCTAATCCTTCCGCTTCCTCGGCTTTATCAAAGATTAGATTTTCTGGTGTATTTTCCTTTAAGACCTCTTTGTCTTTTGTTCTGTACTTCTTTGGAATAAAAACCGTATCTCCTACCTGTTTTTGATTCATAAAATTAGGAGAAACAATTTCTATCCCAGCTGAATGCAAAGCATCTATGACAGATCCAGTTAGTCTCGACTTTGCACTGACGATAGACTTAACATCTTTCAGCAACCCATGGACTCTATAGACTATACTAAAATCTCCTAGAGAAAGAATATGAACAAAAGGCTCTACCAAACCGCAATCTCTCGCAGCCTTTAGGAGTGCCTCTTCTATCTTAAGTCTGTTGACATCATATCCGAGAGAACAATCTACACTTATAAAAGTCCCAGAAGATCTGGTCACCTTGACAGAGTTGGTAGCCAAGGTCATATTAGGTAAGGTCGTTAGGTCTCGATCTATCGTTTGTATTTCTGTATGAAAAAGTCCCTGCTCTGTCACTCTTCCAAATATATCATTGACTGTTATAAAATCTCCCGGCTTAAAACTCTTCCTAAGCCGAAGAGCAATTCCAGCCAATGCATTACCAATAAATGTCGTCGAACTCAATCCTAATACAGCCGATAAGACAATACCGATCAGACTAGTGATAGAGCCCTTCTGACTTTCACTCATAGGGATAGCCAAGATTATACTGACTAAGCCTATGAACACAATCAAAAAGAGAATGATAGATCTTATCAACCCTCTATCCGTATGCCCTTTTATCTGTCGATCGAGTAACCACTTGGCCAATTGATAGATACCAAAGAAAAATGCTGCCGTCAGTACTGTCGGAAACCAATTTGTGAATATCGATTTTAATATCTCCATAGTCGTAAATAAGAGACAAAATACGATATGCTCCGAGAATGTATCCTATTTGAGGCCCAACTTAACGGTCAATTGAACAAGAATGGTAATTCCAAGTACATAAATTATCTATATCAAATCTTTACAATTCTCTGTGTAAGAAGGACCAACTCACTTCGGAGAACTATGAGATAGACTCCAGACTCCAACGTACTCAAGTCAAGGTCATCACCATCTTGCTGCACTCTTAAATGCTCTCCCGTCATATTGTGAATAGATAGGTCATAATCAATTAAGTCTGTTACAATACTTACTCGGTTTGTTGTTGGATTAGGGTAGACAGAAAAACCATATTCTACAATCCCTTCCTTTTGTGCTCTCTGGTCTAACACAACACCACCAAAGCCCAGACACTCCCACCTTTCAACAAAGTCAGACTGGGTTATTCCATAGGCCTCTAAACAACTGAAGCCAGGTCCGTCTTGACAATAAAACTGACCCACAGCGTTGTACATAGTCAGTACGCCATCGCCTTCGTCAACAAAGAAATAAAGGAAGTTGCCCGATTGATAAACATCTACAGAAGTCTCCCCACAATCAAATCGATCAACAACATTCTCCAACCAAGGGTAATCTGCAAAAAGTGTTGGTGTGACTCCAGCATTGTTGCCACAATTCCAAACAGACACAGGTATCGACAGACCATAAATATCTATACAACTAAAATTTGTAGCATCCGTACAGTACAAAGTGCCATCTTCAAAATAAAGGACTCCTCCATCGACAGTCTCGATATGGATGAAAGTATAGACACCAACTTCATAGACACTAATTTTGACTCCTTCACAATTCAGAGTATCCACTAGATTTTCTATAAAAGGAAAATCGCTAAATATTTCTGTGGAAGAATCTGGACTTGGATTTGTCTCATCATCACATACCTGCGTTTCTATTGGTGCTCCTAGATTATATAAGGATACACAATCAAAATTCAAAGCATCTGTACAGTACAGTGTGCCATCTTGAAAATAGAGTTGGCTGCTATCAGCGGTCTCTATATGGAGATAGGTGTAAATGCCGATTTCATACACATTAATTATCGTCTCTACACAAGGAAGGTTCAAGCCAGCTAACCAAGGATAAACTTCTATCAAATCTTCGAAGTCCTCCTGAGGATCAATACAATTGATATCTAAGGTGATAACATCTGTAAATGGATCACAACAAGTCGCATCAAAAAACTCACTCACAATCACACCTCTTATATACTGCCGACCAGAATACTCCGAACAAGAAATTGTAGTATTGACTGTAGCTAAATCAGAATCTATATCATATCTAGTCAATAAGACCTTAGGAAGACTATCTCTTTCGAAAGCATATTCTCCTTGACTGTTCACACTACCCCCATCTGGTTGGGCTACATAACTTATCGTAGATACATCTTGTATGTTGTCATCAGTAAATAGAGAATAGCGCGCTGTACCCGCATCCGCAAAACCATCAAGACAGCGACTGCAAGCACTAAATGTAACATAGATGCAGCCATCTAGACTGCAGAGTGCCTCAGCTGAGCGCTGAATATTTTCAGCTTCCTCATTGACATATACAACAAGAATATTGTTAGGTGGAACATAATCCCCTGGGCCGACAGCAATAATATTAGGGCAATCTCTCAATACAACTTTATCACTCTTCTTCCAAGCACAACCATCTGCACCGAGGATATCATCACGACAATCAGCAGGACAACTCGTATCACAATTGTTATCCAATGATATGTACATATTGTCGACAAATAATCCGCCTCCTGTCCCAACTATAAAATACTCGCTCGCGTCAAAAGGATCTCTATAACTAATCGCTAAGAGTTCTGGTGCTGCTTCCTCCGTTGGTTCTGTAACCCAATTGCCTTCAACTGTTTCAGCCCCTAGTCTAGTGCCTTCTTGCCTAGGAATAAAATCAGGGCTATCAGAAATCCACCACTCAACGGTGCCACCTGAAGGCAAAATATCTTCATCTAATCTCAAGGAAATTACATCTTGATCTTCAAGAGTGACCACTTGTCCAGTACTATAATTGACGCTAGTGCCATTTTGCAATATCCAGATTTGATCCATTGTAGGACAATTAGATGTTCTGGCTTCACAACCTGCTGTCAATCTATAGGGTCCAAAAATTTTATCGCACATAACTTCCTCCTTTATATTGTCATCATCAGAGGAGTCACCCCATATCCCATTATTAAATTCATAAGTAACACTAACACATAGCGTCTCCTCTTCGTCTTCCACTAAATAATTTCTTGGCCCTGAAGAAGCCAAAACAGTTCCATCATCACAATTGATAAACTCAACAGTATAAGCTTCATCTATCGCTGGCCATAAATTATTTTCAGCATTTAGAAAGATTTCATTTATCTCAAACTCATAAAGCCCAAATCCTAATTCGTCATCACATTCAACAGGTGACAAATTTCCTTCTACAGATCGTGTAATCACCGTAAGTGACAAAAGACTATCACAAGACTCACCTTCCCAATTTGACTGCCTAGAAAATTCTTCTAATTCATAGAACACCTTCATTGATGCAGACTCAACAATGTTGGTTTCGCCTGTAGGCAAAGTCCATTCATATTCACCATCTTCATCAAACTGACA
>CALBWK010000026.1 GCA_937969415.1 uncultured Saprospiraceae bacterium
GGTCATTCTCTAGGAATAACAGACCACATGTATTTTTCAAGTTATTTTAAAAATGCTTGCAACGAAAACAATCGAGCTATTGGCAAGCAAATAAATATTTATCACTATAGAAATGAAGGAAGATTAAATTTGTATAAACAGCTTGATATATTGACCAAAAATTCAATAGCCAACTTTAAGCTGAATAATAGAGTTGAATTTATCGATACTTCGGAATGATATGCCTAATGGTACATTATTTTTTTTAATCTTAAAGATTAATAACAACCATTTTATTTGATTCATATCAATGTTTAAAATATAATATCAATTGTTAAATTGTAATTAGCTTATTATTAGTGCTGTAGTTTCAATCGAACGATAATTCCTTGTGAACCTATAGTTGTAGGCTATAGTTCACCCAGTAGGAAATATAACCAAATATTGTTTGGTGGACATCATTAAATGAATACCCCGACACAAATTAGACATTGATTTACTGTAGGTAGAGTCATACATAACCTGATATCAGATAGAGAAATAGCCTACTTTTGGAATTGAAACTGGATAAGATGAGTAAAGACAACAACCCTTGGCATTCTGTAAATATAGGTGTGGATGCGCCTAAGATCATTACAGCAATGATCGAGATCCCTAAAGGAAGTAAGTCAAAGTATGAGTTGGATAAGGATTCTGGATTCCTCAAGTTGGACAGAGTATTGCATTCTTCTCACGCGTATCCTTATAACTATGGATTTATTCCGCAGACCTATTGCGATGACAAGGATCCATTGGACATCATCGTTATGACACAAGTTAAGGTGTTACCTATGAGTCTGATGAGAGCAAAGGTCATCGGTGTTATGCGTATGATAGATGGTGGCGAAATGGATGATAAGATTATAGCTGTATCTCCGGACGACCCTAGTGTAAGTCACATAGAGAACATCGAAGAGTTACCTGCGCATGCGCTGCTAGAATTAAAAGCCTTTTTTGAAGACTATAAGAAGTTAGAAAACAAGGAAGTGCAAGTCGAGAAATTCCAGAACAAAGAAAAGGGCTGGGAAATCGTCAAGCAAAGTATGGTTGATTATGCAGCCTATATGAATGAAATGACTGTTGCTGTATAGTCAGCACCTTAGATAAAGATATTAAGTGGAGCGAAGAGGTTTATCTCTTCGCTTTTTTTATGGCTCTTGATTAGTTGGGTCACCTAACTATCAAGTAGCGAAGCTAATTCTTTTCCGTAGTCAATGAAGGCCACTGTTTCGTCTGTTCGTGCCAATTTTATTTTATCGAAAATAACCAGCGCCTCACCATTACTCTCTAAGTGATAGATCTGGTTATTCTCAAAAAAGCGAACAATCTCCTCTGTAAAGAATGATTGAATATCAGATTCTTTTTTTCCCGTGATCAGAAACTTCTTGGAAAAATCAGGGTACATCTGAAAGTCAATATCTTTGTGTCCAGTAAAGGCCACCATCCGATCAAATATCTTTTCCAATACGCCTTCTTTTTCCATTGCGAAGACAGGAATCTTTTTATTCAACTTCAATACCATTAAAGTTGTATTGAAAGTCTCTGCTGTAAATTCTGCACCTTCACTAAAAGTGACATCTGCAATTTCCCACGATACATTGAGATCTTTGAATTCTCCTTTGAGACAGTTACGCTTGCGCTCGATAGGTCTGATTTCAAAAAAGTGAAACGCTTTGAGATAGGAGGTATTCCAATCTACCTTATCCGTGTATTGGTAATCGTTTGCGTTGGCTAGATTTTGTAATCTGTTTTGTCTTGGTGATAATTTCGCTACAGAATTATTGAGTGAAATCTTGAGTGCTTTATTGTAATTGGAGTAAGAGACGTGAGAGTCCAGCCCTTTGATGACGACTTCGCCACCGGTGTTTTTCTGAGTTTTTAAGTAGTCTACGAGATAGTCCATGTAGGTTATACCTACTAATCGTGTTCCTGATAAATCTATATTGACATTGGCCCCAGAAGGAATTTGACTAACCAGTTTGTTGATCTTTAAGATGCCTAGAAAGTTGGCGATGCCCTTAATATTGAGGTTGTAAGAGTTGTCGGATAGCTTGACGAGTTCTGAGCCTGATTTATAAACCATCTTAAAGAACCGCGGGATAGATACTCTTGCCAGTAGCATATGACTCACCATCGCTAGGAGCAGCCCACCCAATAACCCGATGAGTAAATTGGTATAAAGCGTCAGCACCATCGTCGCCACAAAAAATATCAGTTGCTCCGTACCTTGATTATATATTTGCTTGAACACTGCAGGCGAGGCCAATTTAAAGCCTGTATATACAAGCAGTATAGCAAAGGCACACAAAGGCACCTGTCGCATCACTGGACTCAACACAACAATAAAAAGCAGGAGTAGAAGGCCTTGGTACATATTAGACCACTTCGTCTTAGCGCCATTATGGATATTGACAGTACTTCTGATGATGACAGCTATTATAGGTAGACCACCTATCATCCCCGCTACCATCGTACTCAAGCCTATACCCGTCAAGTCTTTATTGAGATCTGTCTTTCTTTTGTATGGATCAATTTTGTCCACAGCTTTTGCGATGGCTAGAGATTCTATACTGGTTATGATTAAAATCGAAACTACCGTGGTCCAGAATTCTACAGTGCCAATCTTTCCAAAGTTGGGATGCATTATGGAGTCCATAATGTTATCTGGAATATCTAAGAGCAGTTTGGGCCCGACCTCATAGGTCTTTCCAAGAAAGGACATACTGTGCTTCTCGAAGAAATTGAAGGCATACACAAAAGGTATGGACAGGGCTATAACCCACATCGGCGCAGGTAGTATATGGAAGAAACGATAACTGATCTTAGAATGAAACAGCAACAACAGTAAACCCGCCAATGCAATAATCACGACGAAGGGATTGGCCTCTGGAAGATAGACGACAGCGTCAACTAGATTCTGTATGATGCTCGGACTCTTAGAGTAAGTGCCCAACGCAACGTGTATTTGTTTGGCAAAAATAATGATACCTATCGCTGCCAAGAGTCCGTGAATCACCGAGGAGTGAAAGATATCTGCTAGCCGCCCCAACTTCAATATCCCGAGCACAACCTGAATGGCGCCAGATACAACCACAGCCGCCAGAACATAATTAAAGGCTTGGCCTGAGCCATCATCCATCAAGGCTATACCCAAGAGTATAACCGCAATGACACCTTTGGCAGGCCCATTGACAGATATGTGGCCACCTCTGTATAGGGTTGTGACAACTCCACCTACAACTGCGGAGAGAATACCAGCCATCGCCGGAGCGCCAGCAGCTAGTGCTATACCTAGAGAAAGTGGGAGGGCTATAAGCGAGACACTCACTGCTGCGAGGAGGTCACTTTGCCAGTTTTCGATTAAGCCTTTAAAGCCGGAATTGGGTGTAGTTTCCATACGGTAGTTCTCTACGAGAGGGGTTAATTTGGAGTGAGACTCGCCCAAACATACGAAATACTAGATAGGTGGTTTTTTAGATGCTGAGATGAGGGTGTCTGGCTAGCCGCATCTCCCCAATAAAAAAGCACTACCCTTGTGCTTTAGCTTTCTGGTGTAGTGCTTTTTCGATTTGTGAGCAGTTGTCGATAACCGCCTCCGCGAACCATCAAAAGGATTGATACCTCTATCAATCTTGACTTTCAATGGCTTAAGGGTCTTCTTGCTTTTACGCATAGCCATTTATGTTTAATGAATTAGCGTAACGCTGATGTAGCTTAAAAGAGTTCCAAGGTTTCAACTATTTTGAAATTCACGTATTGCACTAAGATGTGATTAAGTTGCTAGCTAGCGAACAGTTTTAGGCAATCTATGGATGGCTTGATTCCAATATTTGCTTTATGGCCGTAGATACCTCTTTGGCTTTATCATAAACCATAAAATGGCTGCCACCCTGGATGATGTGAGTTGTTTTATTACGCCATATTTTCATAACACGATCCTTATTGCCTAAGAGATTGTATTTGATAGCTTCTTGGCCTAATTCGATGTCTTGTTGAAATATTTTTTCTATCGACCACTTCAAGAGTTTCATATCCGTGGTTTCTAGCATTGCTTTTAGAACTGGTTTGCCTTCAGTTGTTCCAGAATTGAGGACATTGGCAACTACTTCTGAGATAAGAGGGAATTTGATTTCAGGCATTAATTTGTATAATCTGAATTGTAATCCCTTTTTGAAAAGTAACCTTAAGTCTTCTTTTGTTCTAAAACTTGAAATCAGAATGACAAATCTCTGGTCCAGTATTTGTGCAATCTGCTGAGCAATTAAGCCACCAAATGATAGACCTACAATAATATCCTGTTGAGTAATCCCATATTGGGTGATAATCCTTTTACAATAATTGAGTAATGATTCCTTTGGGATAGGATCTAGCCATTGGACCATAATTTTGGGGACTCCAAAATCTTCCAATCGATGAAAAGCTTTTTCGTCTGCTCCTAATCCAGAGATGAAATATAGTTTTCTCACGTCGGACTCATTGCCTTAGATGTAGAGAAGAATTGTTCTATGAAAGTAAAAAAAGTGCCTCGGGACTACACTGCAAAACTCTCCCCACACCCACAAGTTCTAGATGCATTAGGATTGTTGAAGGCAAAGCCTTTCCCATTGAGTCCTCCAGAAAACTCTAGTGTTGTATTGCAGAGATAAAGGAAACTCTTGAGGTCGGTAACCACCTTGACATCATTATCCTCAAACACTTGATCGTCAGGCTGAGGCGTATCGTCAAAGTCTAGATTGTAAGAGAGGCCAGAGCAGCCTCCGCTTGTCACAGATACACGGACAAAGAAGTCTTCCGAAAGGCCAGACTCCTTCATCAGTGTCGTGATTTTATCTTTTGCGCTATCTGCTACGAATAACATAATATCGTTTGTTTAGGCTTCTTCTGCGATGCCGTTCTTCTTTCTGTAATCTGCTATGGCGCTTTTGATAGCATCCTCAGCAAGTACTGAACAGTGAATCTTTACTGGTGGAAGAGCTAGCTCCTCTACGATAGCCATATTGTCTATAGCCAAAGCTTCGTCAACAGTCTTGCCTTTAAGCCATTCTGTAGCCAAAGAAGAAGAAGCGATTGCTGATCCACAACCAAAGGTCTTGAACTTAGCATCTTTAATAACATTAGACGCTTCGTCTACTTCTATCTGAAGTCTCATAACATCACCACATTCTGGTGCGCCTACAAGGCCAGTCCCTACAGCTTTGCTGTCTTTATCGAGAGTTCCTACGTTTTTAGGCTTCTTAAAGTGGTCTAGTAATTTTTCTGAGTATGCCATTTTATATTGTTTCTAATAGTTCTTACAAATTTAAGTCAGTTTCAGTTCAATGCCTAATGCCTATTATTAATGTTCTGACCATTCTACTGCATCGAGGTCGATGCCTTCCTTGTACATCTCCCATATCGGGCTGAGATCTCTCATATGCTGCACACCTTGGCCGATTTGCTGGATTGCAGCATCTATGTCCTCCTCTGTATTAAATCTTCCTAGGCTCAATCTGAGACTAGAGTGGGCTAGGTCATCTCCTAATCCTAAAGCAATCAATACATATGAAGGCTCTAGCGAAGCAGATGTACAAGCAGATCCTGAAGATACACCGATGTTCTGGTTAAAGGTCATCATCAAACCTTCACCCTCTACGTGCTTAAAGGAGAGGTTGGTCACATGCGGCATCCTATGGGCTTGACTACCATTGAGGTAGACTTCTTCTATTTTCATAAGCTCAGACTCCAGACGATCTCTCATCTTAGATAAGCGGGCAGCCTCTTCTGCCATCTCTAGCTTAGCCAGTCTTGCAGCTTCTCCAAATCCTACTATGCCTGGTACATTGAGTGTGCCTGATCGCATGCCTCTTTCGTGGCCACCACCATCCATCTGCGCTGTAACTTTAACTCTCGGGTTCTTTCTGCTCACATAAAGACAACCAACTCCTTTAGGTCCATACATTTTGTGACCTGTAAAAGCCATTAAGTGTATACCTAGTTCCTTTGGGTTAACGGGAATCTTGCCGACAGCTTGCGTAGCATCACTCATAAAGAGGACACCTTTGCGAGCGCAGATTTCTCCGATCTCTTTCATCGGCTGTATAAGTCCTGTCTCATTGTTGGCAAACATGATAGAGACCAAGATTGTCTTGTCTGTTATTGCTGCTTCCAAGGCCTTGAGGTCGACCATTCCTTCTCTGTCGACGTCTAGATAAGTTACTTCACCTCCTAGCTTCTCTACCTTCTTACAAGCATCTAGGACAGCTTTGTGCTCTGTCTTGAGTGTTATGATGTGATTCCCTTTCTGGGCATACATTTCAAATACGCCTTTGATAGCTAAGTTATCTGCTTCTGTAGCTCCAGAAGTAAAGATGACTTCTCTACTATCCACTTCGATAAGGTCAGCAATGTGTTGCCTAGCTGTGTCTACACCTTTCTCAGCTTGCCAACCGAAAGGGTGATTTCTACTTGCTGCATTACCAAAATGCTGTGTAAAGTAGGGGAGCATAGCCTCTACAACCCTTGGATCAGTGGGTGTAGTAGCATTGTTGTCCAAGTAAATTAGCTTATCTGAGTTCATTGTAATTGATTGAAAATTGGGCGCAAATATACTCCATAAAGCTTAGTACGTCTCTATGGGTACTTGGTTCTAAATGTATTAAACAGACACTTGATGAATTTGTTTCGTTCAGCTTAGTTGTCCTTGCAAGTATCTGCGTAAGCTTCCGTGTAATCTAATATACTGACCTTTAAGTGTATTTTAAAGTAAAATTTTGACATATAAGTAATTTGCCAAAGAAAAATATAATATATTTTGACTTTACGGAATAATTGCCTTAAATTGATTACATCAAAACCAGTTTTATTATGATGAATATAGAAGTAAGGCGTATTATGACCAGCGATCCTATCGTCGTTAGTCCAAGTCAATCCCTCCAAGAAGTCGCTCAGATAATGCTTTCCAAGAAACTACAACAACTACCTGTCGTAGAAGATGGTAAACTAGTCGGATTAGTAACCAGCTATGACCTATGGAAAGATTCCCACTCTAAGTCTGCCTCGATGGCCACTGTTCAAGATGCTATGACAACCAATGTGCTTACCATCACTCCTAAAGATAAAGTAGCCACAGCAGCTCAGCTTTTCGCTGATAAACGCTTTAAGACTTTGCCTGTTGTCAACTTACGCAATGAGCTCAAAGGCGTCGTGACAGCCTTTGATGTGATCAGGCAAGCTTATATCAGTGAGTATCCGAGACCGATACTTTATAAGGAGGAGTTTTTGAAGACTGCGCTCTGAGTTTAGAGCATAGATTCATAGAGAATAATGGATGTTAATAGAAAGTAAAAAGTAAGTTTTGCTTTCTCTTACTATTTTAAATATATCAATCTGTAACCACTACTCTTTCTATTATAAATCTATTCGTCTTTCGATCTTTAATTTCTATCAGATACATACCTTTTGTGAAGGGCCTTGTGTCAATTGTTTCTGCATTTAGATGACTTAAGATTAGTTGGCCTTGATAATTATACAGATTTACTTGGTAGTCGAGATTACCTGTGACATTTATAAAGAGTAGATCGGAAACAGGGTTCGGACTGATGGACACAATATTGCCAGATAAATTAAAAGTAGTTGTGAGGTCACTTCCGTCACAATCTTCATCGATGCCATTAGACAAGATTTCTTCAGCACCTGGGTATATATTTCCATTTTGATCATCACAATCTTGATAAAAGTAGAATCCGTCACCATCAAAATCTAGGTGTTCTACAAATGTATTAACGACAGTATTTGTGATGATTGGTTGATTTTGATCGAAGAAGATACTAGCATGATTAGAAATTGTGTCTAGCTCATTGATGTCTTGATAAGCAGATAAACTAAAGGCAACATATCCATGGCTCTCAGGCTCATTTGTAATACTGTCAGGAAGGAAGATGTTAGAGAAATAAAAACTAATCAGTCCACTTTCATTAATCTCCATAGTATGATTATCGCTAGAACCTAGTGGCTTGTACGAATCCCAGTCCAACTTAGGAGATAGCTGATCAGTAATCAGAATATTATATGCAGTATCATTGCCCGTGTTTTGGAAGCGTATGGTATACTCTAGTCTTTCATCAAATTCAGTATAATTACTTTGTGTATCTTCCTCTCAAGAAGGACTTACGAGCTTGTCGTTAGGATCATAAGCGCATCTCAGTATTTCTGAAGTGGTTGAAATTCCTAAGCTAAAATAGTTGTTGTCGACCAGGGCAAGAGTTTCCACAGAGCTAGTTAGGAGTGCACCTGTGTTAAGTTCATTAGCGTGTCGGACATTAAGCTTCAAAGAATACTCCTCTCCAGATTGGATGCTATCAAAATGGAAAATATAAGTATCGTTTTCTATTGTGAAGTCAGTTGATGCACTAATCAAGGTGATTAAACTATCTAGTTTAACTTCCATCTTACCTGCATAAGTAGAATCACAACTGGAATTAATAAGATTTAGCCAGATCCTTCCTTCAGAGTTGCATCTAACTGGACTATAGTTAACATCAACTTCAGCAGCGAGTGCATTAAGTCCAGTCTTCAAGCGATATCCAAAATTATTGGACACGGCACCCAATGCTATAGGTTTCTCAACAATTATTGGTTCCCAACAAATGTTGTCATAAGCTTTAAGTCTCTTGTTAGTAATGTCATTTATTTCAAATCCAAAGTAGCCAGATTGATTTGTATATGTGGATTTTTCATCATCTAAAAGTTCTATGCGCAAGCTAGGCAATCTCCTTTCGAAAAGATCTCTTCTTCCGTTTTCATTTCTATCATTATAAGTAATGCCATCAACATTTGGAAAGAAGAAATTATCTAAGAAAAATAATTCTTGTCCATAAATGCTTGCACTAGCCGCATTCTTAAATATTAACCTCCCGTTGTGATTTAAAAAGCCACTGGGCGATAAGCCACCTGTACCAGGGACTTGATCCTCAATGAGGGTAGTCCCTTCAAGGGTGCCATCTGTAACCCACAATTCATTGCCAGTTATTTCATCGGATTTAGTGTAGTATACCTTACCCTGAAATGATATGATCTGATTATTTGAGAAGTTTTCATCTCCTATAACTGTTTGTGATCCTTCTATGGTGCCATTACTCACATAGAAATTTTCTTGACCAAATCGTGATTGAGTAATTAAAAATCTATGGCCCATTGGATAGTATTCTACTGGGTCTCTTATTGTAAATAGAGATGTAAATTCATTAGTCGTAGGCTCATAGCTCCCAATTGAATTTGATTTGAATAGATATAAAATGCTGTCGTGAACAAAATGAAAGGGTGCGAATTCATCCTTTGCAAAGGTGCCTATTTCTGTCCCATCTGTTACACCAAGTCCTTGTGGAGATACAGAAAAGTAAAGTGAATCTCTGTATGTAATGAAATTAATAAAGTTATGATTTATGTCTTCAGAAGGCGAAAAATCTTTAATAAGGTATGTTCCAGCTGTTGTGCCATCAGAACGCCATAGGTTGCCCCCTTGTTGATTTATCCCGTTAAAGTATAATATCCCATTGTGCTCATATGCATCCAATTTATCCTCTATAATAAACGGATCAATTTCAACTCCGACATCTGCAATTTTGAATGTGCCTCCAGGCGTTCCATCTGTTCTGAAAATAGCATCTGTTCCAAAAAGAATAGCCAATCCACCATACTCTTTCATTTTGAAGTTGCCGCTAGGTGAAAGAGTATCAATTGGTATGCTTAGATTATTAGAGTCAGATAAGCTTGATGCATAAAGTACTCCTCTGGATGTAGTTAATATATTATTGTTAACGACGGCAGAAAAATATTTGATATTGCCTGAATTGAATTCGGTAATAAAATTTAAGTCATCAGTAGAAGGGTTGTATAAGTTATATACCAGGACGCATAGACTCTCCAGCATTAAATAATAAATTTTCTCCTCGAATCTGGATGAGAAGATTTTCTCCTATAGATCTCATGCCTGTGATATTTGCACTATAAGTTCCTTCATATAAGTCTTTTAGAAACCTAGTTCCAGCTGGTGTTCTATCGGTAATCCACAGTTCTTCTCCATTGATGCCATCATAGTCAGCGAATAACATTAATCCATTTAGTTCAGAGATTAGATTGAGAGATCTTGTATTTGACGTTGATGGTGTACGTCTGATTTCTACAAAATCCATAGTGTTAATATCAAGATGACTTGTCACAACCTCTCTTGGAGAGTTAGAGTTTTTTGTTTGATGATATATATTATCTGAAAATATTTCTATGTCCTCGGCGGTATATCCGAATGCAGAAGATCTTAGACCATCTGTAGTGTTGTATAGATTGATTCTATTTGGTTCTGTTATAACTAGTTGATTCTGCCAAACATACATATCTCTTACTTCTCCATCTAGTATTTGGTTTGCGGGATTTGTGCCATCGTACTCGTATAATTCTGTATTGTTTTCCAGGTAGAACTTATCATCGTAGGCTATTACACCTTCGATACAGCAGGGAAAAGTACTAAGATCAGCAAATACATTAGTGCCAGTGGCGGTACCATTCGATTCTATAAGTTCTTTGCGAATTATAACATAGAAGTTGTCGCCTATTGAAGTAAAACTTTGAGGACCATCAAATATTATTTGCTCATCATATAATTGTTGTGTTCCATTTAGTGTTCCATCTGTCGCCCATAGTTTTCGTCTGCCGTCATCATCTTTAATTGCCATAAATAGTTTGTCACCGACAACATCATAAACTTCAGTTCCACTTCTTTCCACTTCTAGTAGAACTTCGAGGGAAAAATCTAAAGTTGACATTGAGATAATTCTTTGTTGGTCCTCTTGATTGGCTATGAGCACAATATG
The DNA here is from genome assembly GCA_937969415.1 of uncultured Saprospiraceae bacterium. Lineage (GTDB taxonomy): Bacteria > Bacteroidota > Bacteroidia > Chitinophagales > Saprospiraceae > RFSX01. Next base: position 10,863 of record CALBWK010000026.1, read on the forward strand.
ATCCTTGAGAGGAATGATATCTGTGTAAAAAGATACAGATTGTCCATTTATGGAAGTTATTAGATCTGTAGTTTCTTCGGTATTCTTATTATAGTTGTATAGAATTTCATTCCAGTGGTCATAAAATATAACACCGCCAGAGTAAGCTGTCAGATTTGAAATCTCAATACTGCTTGTTGGTGAAACATAGAGCAACTTGTTTTCTAGATTTTCATTTAGATGCCAAACAGTATGATTATGTTCAATTCCATCAGTTCCATTTAAGTTAGCCAAACTCAAAACACTATAGTATAGATCATCTCCATCTTTGTCAACAGAAGCACTAGTGTTATACACAATTTCTCTAGGTTCTACTAACACTGTGCCAGCTGCAGTTCCGTCAGTTGCCCATACGTTTCCTGTTGTATTTTCTCTGGTAACTATAATCTGGTGGTTGCCTATTTGACCGAGACCCGTTGGAAAAGAGCTCAATGGAGTAGTGTTCAGATCTTTATAAAACTCAATATTTGGGATTGTATTTTGCCCAAAGAGCCCAGCAATAAATTGAGATAGCAATAGAATAATGGCAAGCTGTTTCATCAAATTTGATTTAGACTAATCAATTTACAACTTATATTTATTATAGTTGCGCTATCACTACCTATGAAAAAATCGAAAGCCGCCCTTGGGAGAGCGGCTTTCTCAATTGGGAAGGTTATTCCTAGTACTAGAATATCCCCAGTTGTTATCTTAAGTTCAAAATTGTCTAGTCGAAAGATTGGTTTTCGACAGCAGCTTTCTGAACGAGTTCTTTGTATTCTTCTGGTGACAAGCCATCAAGACAGTAGTCGATTGGGTTAACGGGCTTATCATTGATTCTTACTTCGTAGTGTAAGTGTGGAGCGGTAGAAGTACCCGTGCTACCGATAGTGCCTATGCGTTGGCCTTTAGTTACTCTATCTCCTTTCTTGACTTCGATTTCAGCCATATGGGCATATAGGGTAGTGTACCCGAAGCCGTGATCTATAGTTACATTTTTACCGTAGCCTATTTTTCTTTTTTGGACTCTCGTCACAACACCATTGCCTGTCGCTTGTATGGCAGTCCCTCTAGGCGCTGTGAAGTCGATGCCTTTATGGAATTTGTTGACCTTATGTACAGGGTGTATTCTGATTCCATAGCCAGACATATGTCTGATGTTACGCTTTAGCTTATCTTCTTGTACCGGCTTGATAGATGGTATAGAAGCCAATTTCGTTTCTCTCTGCTGGGCCAGCGTATATATAGTGTCTAGTGAAGATTTAAGTAATTCTTGCTTGTATTTAATATTATCTACCTTCTCTCTAGTGGCATTGATGATCTCTTCTGAAGTGGTCAATGAGGAGAAGTAATTTTTGGATTCATCACCCCCTGTACCACCATCCCAGATAGAAGCATCGATAGGATCTATACCAAATATCATTCTATGCACCTCTGCATCTTTCTGCTGTAGGTTCTCTAGTTTTCCAGAGACTTTTTCGAAGTCTGTAGCTAGAGAGGTAAACTTATATTCCATTTGCCCCATTTTTCTAGTCATTGCTAGCTCCTTAGGTGTAGGAATGAGGGTATAGGCTAGAGTGTAGAGACCAAACGAACAGATGAGAACTAGTAGAGTGAAACCAAGTATCTTAAATGCTCTTTGCTTGAGACTTAAGACCTCCTTTTCGTATTGAAGCGTACTTGTATTAAATATGTATTTCTCTTTCGGCATTTCTTCAGAGGAATATTAGAATTATTAGCTTTGACCTTGCTGAAACAGGCCAAATTCCTATTACAAAGCCGCTAAAATAGCTTTGAAGAGGTATAATTCAAAATATATGTTCTATTAATGCTCTATATATATGAGAGTCTTTAATACATAAGTACCTATTTTATACGGTATTACACTTTGAACTAACTGTTATTCAGTAGACTAGATATATAATAAATTTATAATATAATCCTTTCCGCCCATGAAATCGGCCGAGATCAGAAAAAAGTTCTTACAGTATTTTGAGAAAAATGGACACGCTGTCGTCAAGTCAGCACCTATAGTTGTCAAGGATGATCCTACCTTAATGTTTACCAATGCTGGTATGAATCAGTTCAAGGATTTTTTCCTTGGACATCAAAAAGCCAGCAGTTCTCGTATCAGTGACACTCAGAAATGCCTTAGAGTTTCTGGAAAGCATAACGACTTAGAAGAGGTGGGCAGAGATTCCTATCATCATACGATGTTTGAGATGCTAGGGAACTGGTCGTTTGGTGATTACTTCAAGAAGGAAGCTATAGATATGGCCTGGGAGCTCTTGACCAAAGAATATGGGCTAGACAAGGATCGTATATATATAACTGTCTTCGAAGGGGACAAGATAGACGGTACCACTCCTGATGAAGAAGCGGTAGGCTATTGGAGAGAGCATATTGGCCAAGAAAGGATTCTCTACTTTGACAAAAAGGATAACTTCTGGGAAATGGGGGACACAGGTCCTTGTGGTCCTTGTAGTGAAATCCACGTAGATATGCGGTCTGATGCGGAGAGAGCCAAAGTACCAGGAAAGGACCTCGTCAATATGGATGATCCCTTGGTCATAGAAATATGGAATCTCGTTTTCATCCAATACAACAGAAAAGCGGACGGTTCTCTAGAGGAGTTGCCAGAAAAACATATTGACACCGGTATGGGCTTCGAGCGATTGTGTATGATCCTGCAAGGAAAGACAGCCAATTATGATTCTGACTTATTTACACCTTATATAGATTATCTACAAGAGAAGACGGGAATCAAGTATACAGGTGATTACTCAGGTGACTCTATGACGGATATTGCTATGCGTGTAGTGACGGATCACATCAGAGCAGTGTCCTTTACGATTGCCGATGGCGAGATGCCGAGCAACACGGGTGCAGGTTATGTTATCAGAAGGATACTGAGAAGAGCGGTTCGTTATCTCTATTCTTTCTTAGATATTAAGAAGCCATTCTTCCACACACTCGTGCCGATGCTCGCGGATCAGTTTGCTGATATTTTCCCAGAGCTGAAATCACAAGAGGCCTTTGTCACTAAAGTTATTCTAGAAGAAGAAAAATCTTTTCTGCGTACACTAGAAGATGGGTTGCGCAGATTAGATGCGCTGAAGATAGATGATGGTACACTCAGTGGAGAAGATGCATTCGTTTTGTATGATACCTATGGATTTCCATTTGATCTTACAAGACTTGTGGCGGAGGAGAAAGGTTGGCGAGTAGATGAGAAGGGATTTGAGACAGCTTTAGCAGCGCAGAAAGAAAGAGGCCGTGCAGACTCAGCTAAGCTCGCAGGGGATTGGGAGATAGTCAATGAAGGAACGGAGACTAACTTTGTAGGGTATGATGACTTGAGTGCTGAGGGTATCTCTGCTTTGAAATATAGAGTCTATACAGAGAAGGGAACACAATTCCATCAGCTCATCTTGAATAAGACGCCTTTCTATCCAGAGGGAGGAGGACAAGTGGGGGATACGGGTACGTTGACATTTGGGGCTGAGACCATAAAAGTCTTGGATACCAAGAAAGAGAACAATGTTATCATCCATTACCTAGAGAAAAAGCCACAAGATCTTAAGACTGCAATTACTGCTCAGATCAATGAGGAAAATAGAGCCCTCACTGAAAACAATCACTCTGCTACCCACTTGATGCACGCGGCACTCCGTGAGGTATTGGGTACACATGTGCAGCAAAAAGGATCTCTCGTGAGGTCTGATTTATTGCGATTTGATTTCTCTCACTTTGAGAAATTGACAGATGAAGAGATACAGAAGATAGAGCAGATAGTTAATCAGAAAATCAGACAGAACATCCCACTTCAAGAAGACAGAGCTATCTCTATCGACGCGGCAAAGGAAGCGGGCGCTATGATGCTCTTCGGTGAGAAGTATGGGGATACAGTGAGGATGATCACCTTTGATGCAGACTATTCTAGAGAATTGTGTGGAGGCTGTCACGTCGATCATACTGGTCAGATTGGGGGCTTTAAGATTACCTCTGAGTCGGGTGTAGCTGCGGGTGTGAGAAGGATTACGGCTCTGACTTCTGAAGCGACGGAGCAATTTTACGCTGATAAGTTGGCAGAGCTGACGGCGATAGGGGGCTTGTTTAAAAATTCAAAAGATCTCGTACGATCTATTTCTGATCTGCAAGATGAAAACAAGAGCCTCAAAAAAGAATTAGAAGCCTTTAAGCTCGCTCAAGCCGGTGACATCAAGGGTGACCTCAAAGGAAAGGTCGCCTCAGAAGCCGGTTATAATTTCTTAGCAGAAGAAGTTTCCCTCTCCGACAGCAAGGCAGCCAAGACCCTACTCTTCGAACTAGAAAGAGAGGCTGGCGATGGCGTGTATGCGCTAGGCTTCGTGGCCAATGATAAGCCACAATTGATGGTGATGATCTCTAAGGCCTTAGCAGAAGCCAAAGGATGGAATGCGGGGAACATCATCAGAGAAATATCTAAGGATATCAACGGTGGAGGTGGTGGACAAGCTTTCTTTGCGACAGCTGGTGGTGCTAATACTAAGGGCATAAGCTCTGCGTTATCTAAAATAAAAGCTCTGTTAGTATGAGAGATTTAGGATACTTTACTTTGATTGTTGCCATGGGAGTCCTTTTAGTTACATCTTGTAATAAGAAAATGGCTATCCCTGAAATGACTATGGAGACCATAACGCAGGACAAATATGTGCAAAGTATCCTTGAGCATCGAGCTGAGAGAGAAGCCCAATTGACACAACCAACTGGCTGGCTTTCACTTATAGGTCTGTATTGGCTTGAAGAGGGTATGAATTCTATCGGCGGTGCAGCGGATAATACTATACAGTTAAAAGGAACCGAAACTGAGACTATTGGCGCCTATCAAAAGACGGGAGATGAGATTTTCTTTGGAAAGGTAGAAGGGATAGAAGTTCTAGGAAGTCGAGGTGAGCCTTATATGGGCGGTCCTGTAACGCAGATAACATATCCTTACGAACAGGTAAGCCATCAATCCTTGTATTGGCATATAATGAAAAGAGGAGAAAAGTATGGCTTAAGAGTCAAGGACACTCTTGCTGAAACACGATTGAATTTCAAAGGCATAGATTTTTTCGAACCAGATCCAAAGTTTGTTTTCGATGCGATAGTAGAGCCTACAGACGATTCTATTAGCATCACAAATGTGTTGGGCATAACATCTAAAACGCCTATCGCAGCTTATCTTTCATTTAATGTAGCTGAGCAATACTATAGTCTAGCGGCACTAGATGGGGGTAAAAATGAGTATTTCGTCATCTTTTCGGATGAGAGCACGGCTGCTGAGACTTATGGTGGCGGCAGATTTTTATACCCAACCAAGCCTTGTGATACTTGTGGACAGAGGATAACTCTAGATTTTAACAAGGCAGAAAACCCTCCTTGTGCCTTTACTGATTTTGCTACTTGTCCTTTGCCTCCTAAGCACAATGACCTGAAATTCAAGGTGTTAGCAGGAGAGCGGTATGTCGACACTCATTGACATATTAGATTTTATCTTAAATTGTTTTATAAATTATTTAGGTAGGTACGGTTTTTGCAGCCTATATAATTGATAGTCTACCAACCCCGAAATGGTTAATTATTCACATATGACATTACTTATTTGAAAAGTAAGCGTCATAAGAATGCTATAATATAGCAACCACTGTTAAATCTTAAATTCTTCTAACAGAATAAGAGATTTCATCACTATATTATTAGCGGTTTTAGAAAACACCAACTAATCCTACACTAATGGACAATAAAAACAGGGACGAATATTTAGCTTTAAGCAAATATGATGGTCGCCCTACCGCAGACAATCACAAAGATTTCGCTTCGTTCGAACAAGGCGGAGAATTTTACTTTGCACTTCTTATGGGAGGCAAAGCTTTTCTACGTTCTGAAGGGTACAGCTCGGACAAAAGCCGTGATAACGGAATAGAATCTGTTATCAAAAATCGAGATAAAGAAGAGCGGTGGAGTGTAAAAGAGAACGGAGGAAAATATTTCCTTTCGCTGAAAGCTGGAAACCACCAGGAAATCGGCTTGAGTGGTGCCTACAACTCTGAAGCAGATGCTAAGGCTGCTTTAGCGAGTTGGTTAAAAGGAGGCTCTGGAAGTGGAGTAGTTGCTACGGCGAGTATGGCTGCAGGTGCAGGGGTAACAAAGGATGTCCTACAAGACGAAGACAAAGAAGACGACTACCTTCCAACAAAAGAATATGAAGGCAGAACAATTAACGATAAGAAGAATAATGTAGCCTTATTTAAGCACGAAAATGGGCAATATTATTTTGCGCTTTATAATAAAGACGGCAAAGTAAAACTCCGTTCTGAGGGTTTTGAAACTGCTAAGAATAGGGATCAAGAACTTTCTGGCGTCATCAAGTATCATGCTGATGATAAGATGTACCAGACTCTCGAAAGAGGTAAGTTCTATATGATGGTACTCAAAGATGAGACAGGTAGAGAGGTAGGCAGGAGTCCATTACTCAAAAGAAAAGCTGCAGTCGCTGGCGACAAGAAAACAGTCAAAGGAGAAACAAAAACAACAACGAAGTCTTCTTCTGCTGGCACTATGGGCTTAGCTGCTAGTGGTGGAGTACTAACTGGTCGTATCATCAGTGAAAGCAGAAGAGAGATAGGAGAGAAGAGAAACCAAATAGGGGAGACGCGTAATGTTGTCGGCGAGAAAAGAAATGTAGTCGGTGAGAAGAGAAACGTCATCGGAGAAAAAAGAAATACACTAAGCTCAACTAAGAGTAAAGTCAGAGAGGATGAGTACTTGCCTTGTGATAGCTACGAAGGCCATAAAATCTCTGATGAGAAAAACCAGGTAGCGAAGTTTAAAGGGAAAGATGGCAAGCATTATTTTGCTATATATAATAAAGATGGCTCTGTAAGATTAAGAAGCGAAGGCTTTAAGAATGAGGGAGAGCTTGGTAAAGCTTTGAAGGCCGTTGTTGCGGGCAAGGAGACTGAGAAAATGTACAAGACCATAAAAAAAGGTAAGTACTATATCAATATCCTCAATGACAAATCTGGAAAGGAGATCGCAAGATCATGTGCTAGTGCTCAAGTCGCTAGACTGGTAGCACCGCCGCCACCGCCACCTCCTCCACCAAAGCCAAAGCCGGTAGCTGTTAAGAAAACACCACCGCCACCTAAAAAGGTACCAGTCGCAGCACCAATCGCAGCTGCAACAGTAGCGGAAAAGGGAGGCTGCTTTAAGTGGTGGATGCTCTTGCCACTGCTTTTACTTCTACTTATCCCTCTATGGTTGAAGTTCTGTGCAGCAGCACCAGTGGCTGTAGCACCACCAGTCGCAGCACCCGTGGCAGCGCCAGTTGTTGCTACTCCGCCACCACCGCCTCCGCCACCACCAGCACCAGTTTGTAATTGTGATGATTTGACACATCCTGTATTTAGGATACCATCAGGTCCAGCACCAAAGACGACGACTAGATTAGGATTGGCGCCGGAGTATGGCAACATCACAGCATTAGATGGTGCAGGATTCTACAATAAACTCAAGAGAGGGTACGATCGCTCTGCAATAGAGAAGAGATTCTTAGATGGCATATTTATGCAGATGGGCTACGAGAACGGATTTAAGGATGCAGATGCGAGTCTATTCACTTCTGTGACGATACCACGTGGCGTATCTGGAAATCTAGGTATGAAGAGCAATCACCAGACAGTACATAGAAAGTTAGATCCAGTGAGTGCTAAAGACCTAAGAGCTTTCAGAGTTAAAGCAAAGAATGCTTGTAACCTACACTTTATGAAGACTTGTGGAAACCACTTCTTCTATAATGATTGTGAGTAGATCGCGATTCAAATGATATAAAAAGAAAGCCCTTGCTGAGATGATCAGTAAGGGCTTTTCTTTTAATATACAAGGTTGATTAGTGTTATTGAGCTAATTGATTAAGGATTTTGGTTGTCTATTTATAATAGATGAATTACAATCAGGATCGTTAACCCCATTTAGTAGTTAGTTCGCTATCTGTCCTAGTTTAAGGAAATAGAACTCCGTGTATATGCGGCACAGAGACTTGAGATTTTTGATATATTCTGTTTCGGATTCTAACAATTTCAATTCTCTACTATTGAGGAGGAAGACTGAAGATTCTCCAAGCTCAAATTTGAGTTGTTCTGCTGTATATAGAAGATTGCTATTCTGGACTTTTTCTATGCTGACAGCCAGTGATTCTTGGTTTAGGCTCTGGGCGCTATTGAGCATAGTATACATATTAAAAAGCTCTGCTTGATAGTATTGCTGATCTAATATACTTTGGTTGATAAGTGCTGTATTTAATCTGATTTGACCTCGGGTTTTCCTATTGACTATCGGGACAGCTACAGAGGCTCCTAGCTTGTAATCATTGACGTTGTAACTATAAGCCAATTGATTATCGCCTAGACTATGTATTGTATTTAGCTTTAAGTCAAGCTGAGGTTTTAGTTGCTCTCTTTCTAACTTATTCTCTAAGTGGATTTGTTCTATCTCTATCTGTTTTTTCCTGATTATAGGATCCAATTCCCATATTGTGGAGAGAGGGAAGGATTCTTCAGAAAGTACGTCAGCCACAGCTTTGATGTCTTGTGGAAAGACACTTTCTACTAGAACCATAGGCTCGCCTGAGTTATCCCAAAGAAACATATTGAGTTTTTGTCTTTTCCTTAATAAGTCTTCTTCTGCGATAATTTTAGTTTTGGTTGCCGTGTTGAGATTGATTCTAGACTCTATGGTATCGATTGCAGGCTTGTCTCCATTCTCGTATAGCTGTATAATGAACTGATGCCGATCTGAGACTCGGTCTAGGTAAGCGCTTATTATTTCTAGTCCCCTAAAAGCTGTTGCCCAATCAACATAAGCATTCATACTTTGTACCAGCACATTCCGCACTATAAGCTCCTGTTCTATGCGACTCTTATCGGCAAGTAATTTGGATTCCTTAAGCGCAAATCGCTGCTCATCGAATAAGAGACCTCTAAGGAGTGTAACATTGATCGTTCCATAGAGCAATCCGTTGGACGGGACCGTATTGTCATTGTTTAGAAAAACACCTGTATTATTTTCATATCCAAGGGAGACGTCAATTGGGTATCTAGTTGGAATCTTTAGCTCACTATTCCATCTCCTGAAATAATTGAGCCCTTTAAATTGTTTTCCATCATAGTCGGTGTAGAACTTTTGATCAAGTGCACCTTTACCCTTTAAGAGATAGGACTTTGCTATCTCGTCGTATAGCTCGGCTTTGCCTACCAAGGGATGATTTCTGAGCACGATATCTTGATATTGACTCAGTGTCAATGTGTCAGCTGCGCCAACGATAATAGGGAGAAGAACAAGTATATAACATAGGAAGTATCTAGTCATCTAAGAATTATTTGAGTTAAATCCTAAGTTGCCAACTGTCTTGTGGTGAGGTGTCGCGTTCTCCTCTTCATCAATCTTCACGAAGACTAGTTTGTCTATTGAGATTATTGTTTTCTTGGTAAATACATTACGAACAATACATGAAAATGTAATGCTTGTTCTGCCAACTGAAGTAAAGGCTAAGCCTATCTCTATAACGTCTCCTTGCTTTGCAGAGCTTACAAAGTTTATCTCGGAGATGAATTTTGTCACTATTTTTTTAGTGTCCAGTTTGGTCATCGCATAGATGCCAGCCTCCTCATCTATCCACCGCAGTAAGGCACCACCGAATAGTGTATTGTTGGCATTAAGGTCTCCTGGTTTTATGAGTTTTCTCGAATAAAATTTCATCTATTTTACTTTTCTTATGGGTACTTTATTTTTTACTTTTTTGGAGTCTTCCGGATTATAGAAGTCTGGCGGGAAGCCATTCAGTTTTCTCCATAGTTCATAGTAGACCTTGACATCATTGAGAAGTAATAATCCTCTAGCACCAGAGCCTATCCGTATGAGGTCTGGCCAAGGTTTTTCTACATCATCTTCTATAACCAATAATCTGTATTTCCCGTTATCGCTGATGTCGTTGTCTATGCTGTACACTTTACCTCCGAATGTCCCAAAGGAATTATTAGGCCAGCCACTAAAGACAATTGCAGGCCAGCCATCAAATTGCAGCCTGACTTCTTTTCCTTTTTGAATAAGTGGCATATCCACAGGATTTACGTATAGTTCTACAGCTTTCTGATAGGTGTCAGGAACTATGGTGGCAATATTGTCTTGAGACTTGATGTATTCGCCTATACCGTTTTGCAATACTTTGTTGATCCTCCCAGAGATAGGGGAGGTGATAATAAAAGCCTTATTACGTTGCTCCAGTTGATTGACTTTGGATTCCAGCTTGTTAGATTCTCCTAACAAGGTATATCTGTACGAATCAGCAGAGCTGATTTCTGATTCTATCTTGGCTCGCTTCTGCTGATAGTCAGATTTTGTTAATTCGACTTCTTGACTGATGTTCAGCTTGTCGTTTTTAAGCTTAAGAAGTTTATTGTCGACTGCTAAAAATTTTGCCTCGGCTTCTCTATTAGAAAGTCGTTTTGTTTCTAAGTCTGTAAGAGATTTGATGCCTTTGTCAAACATCAACTGCATCCTTTTCAGCTGCTTCTGTGAGTTTTCTAGGTAAGTATTGGCTGCAATTTTTTCTTGCTGTAAACTTTCTAGTTCTAAGTCTATTTGCTGTTGCTTGATTTCTAATTGTTGTAGCTTGGAATTCTGTAGGTTGTCTAAAGTGAGCAACTGCTCTGATAGAAAATTACTTTTGTCGACGTAAGCTTGAGCAGATTGAAGTTTGGCTCGCCTTTGCTCATTAGTGTTGGCGAGTAGGTTGGGGTCGAAGTATTCTTCCTTGGCTTCAGTTAATTTGACTATGGTGTCACCTACGTTGACAATATCACCTTGTGTTACATACCACTTTTCTATACGGCCACCTATAAGCGCTTGTATGTTTTGTGGTTTGTCGTAAGGGTTCAGTGTCGATACGGTGCCGTTGGATCTAATATTCTGAGTCCACGGCAAGAACATTCCTATTATAAAGATGATAGTCAATGCTATCAGAATTTTCAGTAGGCTCTTAGAGTGTGATCTAGAGCTTAGTGTTTTGTATGAATCGTAGTTACCCTTCTCGATATACTGGGCTACAGATTTGAGGCTAATGTTCAGCATAATCAGGTTTTGAGTGTGGTAATTTTTCCGTTATCAATTTCAATGACTGTATCAACATGGTCTCTCCAGATTTCGTCCACAGAAGAAATTATAACTTTCCATCTGTGTTGTGGATCTGTCAATGCATCGATAAGTATTTTCTTCTCTTCGTTCGTCACGTGATCTAGCGGGTCTTCTAGGATGAGTAATCTTGGATTAGTTGCTATAGCTCTTGCTAGGAGTATTCGTTTCTGAATATTGGTCGGTACTCTCTTTCCTTCTGGATCTATAATCGTATTAAAGCCAAGAGGCATCCTTGACAGATAAGGGGATAAGCCAGTTATAGCAAGAGCTCTATTAATGTTTTCAGGAGTTGCGTTATCCCGCCTTAAGGTAATGTTGTCCATTATTGTCCCTTGAAATATCTCTCCTTGGCCAAGACAAAATCCGATATCTTCTTTGAGTTTATCAAAGTCTAGCGATCTCAATGGGAAGCCATTGTACTTAATAATCCCAT
>CALBWK010000027.1 GCA_937969415.1 uncultured Saprospiraceae bacterium
CCAATAGCCAGGCCCAATGGGGTAAAATGAACGCCTCTCAGATGTTGGCACATCTCAATGTAGCTTATGAAATGGATCTAGAAGATAAGCACCCAGCGCCCGGTGGTTTTGAGAAATTTATGCTCAAGCTGTTTGTCAAAAAAGCAGTCTGTGGACCCAAACCGTATCCTAAAAACTCAAGGACTGCTCCTCAATTTATTATCAAAGAAGATCGAGATTTTGAAAAAGAAAAAGCTAGGCTTGTTGGTTATATCAAACAAGTTGGTGAGGTGGGTGCCACAGCCTATGAGGGTCGAAAAAATCAAAGTTTCGGTAAGTTGAGCTCATCAGAATGGAATACGATGTACGCCAAGCATCTTGATCATCATCTCAAGCAGTTTGGCGTATAGGAGAGCAACTTACTTCTCGGCTATAAAAAATTATGTGGGCTTGCGGACTTTATCGGCTTGCGGACTTTATGCAGACTTTGCTCCTATACCGAATAATCCATTATCACATCCTGGAAATCGATTCACATCTGGAAACTATGTTAGCGGAGGAGATAGTGGAGGATGTACTACTGCGACGTTAGAGTGTGAAAGTATTTGTGATTTCACATGTGAGGTGAATGATCCAATTGAATTTGAATGCTTTCAATTACCTTCAAATTGGCAAGAACTAAGTTCAGGTAAAAATGTTTGCTATGGTATAGAAATATTAGTAATTCAATTTATAGATTGTGATGATCCAAACACAAATTCAAATTGTTTTCCACTGCAAGGAGGAAATGTTAATTGCCTGATAATTGGTTAATTTTTTAATAGTTTTAATTATGAATAATATAGCAAAATTTTATGTTTTTTTTGTGTTGATTGGAATCTTAGTGTTTTCTTGCTCAGAAGAGGAAAGAGAAGTTCCAGTCACAGTAAGTAGTCTTAGTGCTATTGAGTTGACTGATGTTCAAGAATTAATCCCCAATCAATTAAGATTGGAAAAATCTGCTTATTACAAAAATGAAAGTGGTGATATTAAAATATTGGATGTACACTTTGGCTCAGTCATAAGACCTGCCGTTGTTAATGGAATAGAATACATGCAAGAGAGGTTTTCAATTTTATATCTTGACCCAGAAGATGAATTATTCAGTATGGATATTTCAGCAGATGGGGTTTATACAAGTCAGTTGGATATCCAAAAATTAATTTCGGCTAATTTGATGATGACTAGGAGTCAGGCAAATTGTTCGCTAACAGTTGAGGTCGTTTCTGGAAAAATAGCTGTGCGAGAATGGAATGACTATCATACAAGTATATCTTTTCTTTCAAGAGATTTTAATGATGTATTCATTGGACGAAATGACTTTAATACTACAGGGAAATATGATCAAATAATATTTAATCAGGAAGTTGGAATAGTTGCTTACAAGGATGATAGTGGCAACCTGTGGGTATTTGATGGCTTTGAGGATTAAAAGATTTTGGTAATTAGAGAAAGGGCTAGCATTTTACTTGTTAGCCCTTTTTTATTGTTCATAATTCAGACTTTTCCAATATTTTTTACTACAAAAACACTACAGAATGTGTAGCAACAATTTAACCGTTAAATTTTCGTATACTAGTAATGTTAGATTATTTCACGCAACAACTTTATCATGAAACAATTATTTCTGTTTTTAATGGCTATTACCCTTTTGGCCTATTGCACCAATGACGGAGCGCCTGATGCTCCTCAAGAAATTCAAAATCTAGAACTTAGAACTTCTAATCCGGATTTCACCTCTTTTAATATTCCATTTCCAGAAGGTACTGCATTCGAGTACACTGAATCTGAGTTAAAGTTTACTCTTCCAAATACACATTATATTGTAGGAGTTGACTCAGATGGCAATGTATATAGTTCTACCGGTGGTGGATCTGGAGGAGTTACGTGTACCTGTACGATTGGATCAGGTTGTGATCCAATTAAATTTAAAGGGGAATACGGATGTCTAATGAAAGATGGATGTAGTGCTTGTATTAAATCTGTATCGTCTATTACCGGAGTTCATGATGAACTATCTGAAATTGTTATTCTAGATTCTGATGAAATATCGTCTGTAGATAAATTCGATGAATTAGATGGCAACTATCTGTTACCTAGTAGCTTTTTCGGACTTCCTGAGATTCAAGAAGTTGTTTCTGAGATAAATTCAAACTTTGATGATTCAGCTAGCTACGAAGACACAAAAATTGTCTTTGTAAATGCTTTTGGATATATATTACCTTTAGAAATTCCAAGTGAAGGAGATAATACTTCAATTTATCTTAGATCCAATGGTGGAGGTGATGGAGGTGAGGTCTGTACCTGTCTTGTAGATGGAGAATGTCCAAAGCAATCGAAGTTAGGTGTTGTAAGATGTAATTCCGATAAATGTACGAGCTGTCAAATGTCAGGGCTTGTAAGTAACCATGATGAGACATTCCAGTTTACTGAGACTAATGGCTTGATATCAATACAATAATCTTAGAGATTTCTATAATTTAGGTAGGGCCTGCTCATTTTTAAAATGGGCAGGCCCTATTGTTTAATTATATCCTATCTATTTATATATCAATCTATACATATTGCTATCAAATCAATAGCAAATGAAACTTCTATTCTCCCCCACCACAGGCGGTGAATGTCGCAACTGCGGACCTTTTCTTAGCGGTTGCTTAAGAGAATAGTAGTACTTAAATGAAGACGTATAGCCGGCCTTGAGTAGGCCTTTCTGAGTCATATGGCAAACCGCTTCTTGGTTTCTGCCTTGGTCATACCTGTCAACTTGATGGCTTTCTCGACAGGCAAGAGGCCATCATTTTGATCCGCTATCAGTTCCAAAAATGCCTTGTCAGAAATCGTCATGTGGCTGGCATCTGGAGAGTAATATGCCTTGCTATATCTATACAGCCATAGGACCAACAGGAGCACAGCAATAGCCCCAAGTAGGGCCATACCGACTATCGCCAAGGCAGGCATCAGATAAATGGAACAGAAACTCATAGCGTAAAACTATACGTTCTTGTAAAGAATCTAGTCCTCATCGGGCAAGGCCTCAAATTCTGCTTTTCGGGCCATAAACCATTTTTGCATAGCTGCTGGGTCGGTCATTAATCCTTTCATCTTTTGCATAGCCTCTAGGTGTGGAGGGTCTTGAGCCTTAAACATCTCACCGCCGTGCGCTTTGCTCATCTCAGCGATCTCCTCAAAAGTGGCAGCCGTGAACACCTTATCACAAGCGCCGCCCAATTGCTTACAAGTCATTGATTTCATAGTGCAGTATAACGAAAGATTGGCTGGCGTCAAAGACTCCTCTCTTATTAGCACCTGAGTGTGAGGTGTTAAGGGTCGGCAACAAGCGCAGATTCCTTTTATCTTAGCCTTATGAAAAGACTGGCCTTTGCGGTGATGACGGGTGTAGGGTTTTATCTGCATAAAGAATGGAGAAAGCGTAAGCAATTACAGCTATCGGAATCCAATCTGCGCCAATCAGAAAAGGAACTTTACAGCCACTTTAAAGACCTTGTAGATTATGGCTTTGAATTAGATGAGAAAAGAAATAAACAAAGCTATGCTCTACACATCACCAACCGCCAGAATGTCACTCTCATTCTGAAGTTACGACCCAGTTCTAACCTCAAGTGTCTGGCGATACTTAACGAACCAGATCAACCGAGAATGGTCGACGTCAATGATTTTCTAGAAGAGCGCGGCTATCAAAACTTTCCGATAAGAGACTATAAATCATTTGATGATTATCTAAAAGTATTGTCGAGTAGAATTAAGTCGGAACTTGTTGAGGGGTATAAGAGCTAATGCTTATCTTAACCTCAAAAAAGAATGGACTATTCTTGCAAGATCTTTTTATTACTAGTTGTAATGCTTACTTGTTCTTGCAAGACCGTCGATCCTCTATCCTATAGTTCTTCTGACAAAAAGCTAGAAGCGGTTATCAATCGCTCGCTTGACTACTTTGGCGGCGTCAAAAAACATCAATCAATTGCACGATTAGCGTACAAAAAAGAGGTCGTACTCTACACAGAAGATGGACAAGTAGAAAGAGAAATTTTCGAACAACATCGCTATAACTACAGAGAAGGTAATTTTTCCATAAAGAAAAAAATCGGCGGCAGCAACTCAGAATTCCATATGAAAAATGGAAAATATTATGCGATTGTAGACGGCAAAAGAAATGAATCGACGTCAACAGAGAAAACCTTTAATACAGCTTTTTATGTCATTGGAATGCCTTTCAAATTTTTGGATGGAGGTGTGGCCTTGGAACTTATTGAAGAAGAAAATAACTTTACTTCGATTCAAGCGAATTACAATCCGATATCCAATCCTAACCACGCAGGTAGCGAAAAGTGGATCTACACTATCGACAAAACCGGTAACATTTCCCAACAAATAGCTTACTCTAGTGATCACATCTCTCTAATAAAAAATGATGCCTACCACACTATAGAAGATTATAAATTTATCCAAAAGCGTACAAGCTATAGAATCAATGAAGACCACGACATCTTATACAAGCGGGCTGATTACAAGTACTATGATGTAGAAATAGATTTCAAATAAAATGCCGCGCCGGCGGGGCTACAAACTAATGCTTTTACACAATCTATCTTAAAAATCTGAAGCGTTCTAATCTCTATACAATTGACTAAGTATCAAACCAAACTATACCTTATTACTTTAGAGAGAAATCTGCGTAACCGGTGTGCAGATTCCTCCTGACGTCTAACTGAATTTCGAATATTACAAGTAGTATTTGACTATAGGATAGCCAATTGGAGTAAAGCGCTGCCTTAAGCAATAATATTTTTTCTAATGTGTAGGCAGAAGATCTTCAAACAAATTATAATACACTGATAGCGAAGCTGTTATTGAAACAAACAAGAAATGTTCAACTCAGCTAATACACAAAAACAAAAAACCCGAGGCCAATGTGTGCTGGCCTCGGATTAAATTAGAAAAAGTGTATGTGTGTATAATCTATTAGTACATCTTTCTACTCTAAGACAGTGAGTGAGCCTTTTCTAAGCACTTCCGTGCCATCTATAATGTCAAAGACAACTACAAAGGCATATACACCTTGCATAACCGTCTTATTCTTAAAAGTACCATCCCAACCTAAGTAGGTATCTAAGTTACCCTGATGTGCATCTGTAAACATCAGCTCTCCCCATCTGTCATAGATGTATAGTTCTTTGATTCCGACTACTGACTCGTTTGCACCTAGTGTAAAGTATCTGTTGGCGTCATCCTTAGTCGGCGTTATTACATTCGGTACGTAGATATCTATGATCAATTCTACGTCTATATTAATTCTTTCTCTGACTTCGCAACCGTGCTCGTTCGTGGCAAATAGCTCTACCCACGTATCTTCTACCGGCGCAAAAGCAAATAATTCAGACTCCTGACCCAAGAGATTCCCATTTTCATCTGACCATTCGAAGTCCGTCAATGAAGGAGAAATAAAGTCTGGGATAACATCTATCTCAGATCCGATGTTGATAACTTGATCTTCTGGCAATGAGATCAATCCATTAGGATCATCTACCATTACAACTAGAGTTAATAAGCTATCACAACCGACTGCATTTTGCATTCTTGTCTCATAAGTACCTGCCTCCGTTATCAGTGTACCATTAAAGTCTATTTCGTCCCCTGGACAAATTAGTATTTCTTCTGTGTCTCTACCGAGCGGTAAGACATCTAGTATAAGGTTCACCATACTATCGCAACCAAAAGAAGAAGTCATCGTAACTGGATAAGTCCCAGAGGTCGTATACTCTACTCCTGCAAACTCATAAACCTCACCCTCACAAATCTCTACTGGTTCATCCGTGTCATCATGAGAGACAACTCTAAGATTGACAACAACTGTAGAGTCACATCCAGTGGCATTCCCTCCAGGTACTTTAGTTTCGTAGATGCCTGATTCTGTTGCAGAGATACTATGCAGTTCAAAAGTCTCTCCTGCACAAATTTCGCTATCCATAGCATACATCGTTGTATCATTGACAGTAAGAGCGATGTTGATCAAACTATC
>CALBWK010000028.1 GCA_937969415.1 uncultured Saprospiraceae bacterium
TCTAGCTGTGACTATGATCACCTCTTGCGGTGATGATGATGATGGCGGTACTGGCATGATGGGCGGCGGTGGTATGGAAGAAGATCCATCTACTGTTGTAGCTAGTTTTACATCACAAGTTGATGCAGACAACTCTTTGACATACAACTTTACTAACAGTTCTGTTGTCAACGGCATCACAGACAGAACGTTCACTTCTGCTTGGGACTTTGGAGGAGACGGAACTTCTACAGAGGAGAGTCCTTCTTTCACATTTTCTGCTGAGGGTTCTTATGATGTAACCTTAACAGTTACTGCTTCTGACGGAGTAGAGGGGTCAGTTACTGAAACAATAGAAGTAACTGCACCTAAGAATAGATATGCTGTTATCACAGATACAAGAGATGATGATACAGGTGAGCTTAGATTAGCTGTAGATTCTATCCAGAATGGTAGAGTATCATTTATGTACAGAGTTGCTGAGGGACCTGGAATGAATATCGCTGATGGCTTTATCAATGTAACAGGAACTTCTACAAGTGGTAGAAACTCTATTGTAGAGATCAGATTAAAAGATGATACAAATCACGAATTCCGTGAAGGTGCTTCTGACGCGTCTATCGCTGCAGCTAACTTCCCAGAAGGAATGGCTAACGTATGGGAAAGTGTAGAAATCAGCTGGAATGCAGATGGTACGAATGCGCCTACGTATACAGTAATTATCGGTGGAGAAACTATAATCACTGATGCACCAAGTACGACGAGAGACCCTAACGATGCAGATATGGTTGCTGAGCACTTGGAGACGACAATCTTTGGTGCGCACAATTTCCAGTGGAAGTACAATTCTAACTCATCAGTGAGTGATGGTGTATATCACGTAGATGATATCGTTGTATACTCTTCTGATTCTGGAACTGAAACAGTAGTTTTTGAAGATAACTTCCAAGGAAGAACAGCTGGTGACAGCTTAGTACCTACAGAAGATGTACCTACTGATTATCACGAGAATTCATCTGAAGCTACAGTTGGTGAAGATGAGTAATCAGTAATGGTTTATATAATATGAAGCCGTAACATAAAATCATAAATCGAAAAGAGGAGTGCCTGTATAGGCGTTCCTCCTTTCGTTTTTGTTAAAAAGTATTTTTAGAATTTTTTCAACCAGACTCACTAAATATATTCTTGAGGAGGCAAAAAATCTTCAAGAATTTTGGGTCAAATTAATTTTCACCTTGCCTCTGATCAGGTATGAATGCTCATCAAATAATTTTCCTATTTTTTGGACTCTTGGCGGTTTACACATCTAGTGGCCAAGATGCTTCGGAGATGATCCACTTGGATCAGGGGAAACTTATTTATGCACCGTTCTCTATGACAGGGCAATCCAATGCAGTCCATACCATTCCAGATTTTTCTTACGCTGGATATAAGGGTGGAGGCATAGCACTTCCTACAGACATTTCCATTAAGGCTACTGTCACTCCAGAAGCAGGAGATGATGCACAACGCATCCAAGCTGCTATAGATCTTGTAGAAACCCTCGACCCTGACGCTAACGGATTTAGAGGTGTCGTCCTCATTACGGCAGGCCACTACAGCCTAGATAGCCGTCTATACATCAGAGAGTCAGGTGTCGTCTTGAGAGGTGAAGGCCAAGGATTAAATGGAACAGTCTTACATTCCAATCTTAGAACCGATCACAATGTCATCAGCATTTTAGGATCCGGTAGCATCTTTGTAGATGGACAATCAGAACAACCGATTACAACCGATTATGTACCTATAGGTGCACATTCCTTCAGAGTAGACAACGCAACTAACTTTGAAGTTGGACAAAAAATAATAGTGACCAGAACCCCTAACCAAATCTGGATAGATACCTTGGGGATGGATCAAGAAACCCTATGCGAAGGAAAAAGTGGATGTAGTGGCTGGACACCTAGCAGTTATACGATCGACCACGAACGCGTCATCACGGACATCGTTGACGACCTCTTATATATAGACCTCCCCATCGTAGATGTTATAGAAGACACTTTTGGTGGCGGGACGATAGCGAGGATACAGTCATCAAGGCGCATCAGTAATTGTGGTGTAGAAAATATGCGAGTCCAATCATTTTATGATAATAACTCAGACGAAGCACACGCTTGGACTGCAATAAGAATAGAAGACGCAGAGCATTGCTGGGTCAAAGAGGTCACGGGACAGTACCTCGCGTACAGCACAGTCAATATTGAAGATGCAAATTTTACAACTGTACAAGATTGTGCCTATATAGATCCTAAGTCCCAAGTTGCAGGTGGCAGAAGATATTCCTTTGCTATCCAAAATGGATTAGGCAATTTATTTCAGCGATGCTACACCAAGCATGGGCGACACGATTTTGTAACAGGCTCCAGAGTCACAGGTCCCAATGTCTTTTTAGATTGCCTGGCAGAAAGCGCCAATTCAGATATTGGTCCCCACCACAGATGGGCGACAGGAACGCTGTTTGACAATATCCGAGGCGGCTCAGTAAGGGTCTGGAATCGGGGCAACTCGGGATCGGGACACGGCTGGTCAGGCGCACAGACGATGTTTTGGAACATAGATTCTTACAATGGAGAGTTTAGAGTAGACAGCCCTCTTGGTTCGATGAATTGGGGTATCGGTTGTATAGGTTCGGAGCAGACAGGAGATGGCTACTGGGAAAGCTGGGGTACCCATAAGCAACCGAGAAGTCTCTACTTACAACAACTAGAAGAAAGATTAGGCGAGAGCGCAGTAGCAGAGGTTACGCTACCTGAGCAGCAGTCGTCAGGCATATATAATAGGCTAGCCGCGTGGGCTGGTCAAGGAAATTTTTCTGATGGTGGTGTTCAAGGCGCAGTACCAAGTGTGAGTTTTGTGAATCCTACGAGTACTATCGATGTCACTACTTGGGAAGGAACACCGATTGAAGTGGAAGCCAACGATGATGATGGCACCATCCTCAATGTCAAGATATTGATCAACGGAGAACTCTTAGCGACAGATAACGAAGCACCTTTTATCTTCGACAACTTAACCGACACAATACAGGCACTCACTCACGAAGTGCATTACCTCCAAGCCATCGCTACAGACGATACAGGAAACACGAATCTTACAAGAGTGGCTATATTAGGAGGAGACCCACCAGCTCCTAGTGAGGAGGAAGAGCAAGAAGAGGAAATGCCAGCTGAAATGCGTGTATATCCCAATCCTGTACAAGCTGGAGAACTGACTATCGAGATGATAGAAGAGGGGTCATACACAGGTAGAATTATTGATGTGCGGGGTAGGCTAGTAGATCAGTTTGCTTTTGAAACAATGGAGTACAAGTACACAAGTGAGACGATCGCTGGTGGCATATATATTTTGGAAATACTTAATAATGAAGAGGTCCTCTTCAAGACGAAGCTTATGATTCAGTAAAAGTCACTGGAGAATAGTTAGTACTTTTTATTTTATTAACTCAAATAAGCCGATAGGCTATTTAATATTTTGGTTGCACTGTGACCAGATGAATACTTTGTGTTTTTTAAACTAATGTAAATGAATTATCTATTGAAAAATTTAATCGGATACACCAGTAAGGCTAAGGGACTATTTGTTCTGTTGGTCTGCTTGGTTTCTATAGGTGCCCAGGCACAAGTCGTCAGTGGTACCGTCACTGATGAGACTGGAGAAGCCTTAATCGGTGTTGCTGTAACGGTACAGGGTTCGAATACAGGTACCATAACAGATTTTGATGGTTCTTTTAGCTTAGAAGCTGCTTCTGATGCTGTACTAGAGGTGTCTTATCTAGGATACGAAACAAAGACCATTCCTGTCAATGGACAGAGTAATCTCAATGTTAGCTTAGGCGTAGATGCAGAAGTATTGGATGAGGTTGTCGTGATCGGCTACGGTAGTGTTAAGAAAAGTGATGTCACTGGTAGTGTATCATCTGTCAAGGCAGAAGAGATTCAAGCCTTTCCAGTTCTGAATGCTGGTCAAGCTCTCCAAGGCCGAGCGGCAGGGGTTGTTGTCCAAACACAAAATGGTGGTGAGCCTGGAGCGGACATTTCTATTCGAGTAAGAGGAAGTTCTTCACTTAATGCGAGTAGTGATCCATTAGTAGTGGTCGATGGATTTGTCGGTGCTGCTTTTCCACAACAAAATGATATTGCTTCTATAGAAATACTCAAGGATGCTTCTGCGACGGCCATTTATGGATCAAGAGGGTCAGGAGGTGTTATCCTTGTTACGACTAAAAAAGGTCAGACGGGAAAACCTGTTGTAGAGTTTAACTCTAGTTTTTCTTCACAGCAAACAACCAACAGACTAGACCTGCTAGATGCCAATGGATTTGCGCAGTATCAAAATATGATACGTAGAAATTCTGGTGCTGCACCTTATGCTCAAGGTCTAGAAAATACGGACTGGCAAGACCAAATCTATAGAGATGGCAATACACAGAACTATCAGTTATCTGTTTCTGGAGGCAGTGATTACGTCAACTACTATTTATCAGGCACATACTTTAATCAAGAAGGAATTGTTGTGAATTCTGATTTCGAAAGAGTTCAGTTTTTGGCCAATCTAGATGTGAAGGTTAGTGATAGATTTAAAGTCGGAATGAATAGCATCATCAGTCGAGGCGAACAAAATGGTGTCTCTACGCAATCAACAGGACGAGATGCGATAGGCTCTGTCAATGGTGGTGGAGATGATGTGGTCGCTTTGGCTTTCAGATTTTCACCAGATGTGGGCAGATTTAATGCAGATGGAAACTTCTCTCAGAATACAGTAGGAGATGATATAGAGAATCCGTGGGCAGTTGCTACACAGATTTTCAACAATGAAAAAGTAGATAACGCGAGAACAAATTTGTATGCTGATTATAAAATATTAGATGGTCTGAATTTCAAAACGACTCTGGGTTACAGAACGCAGAATGGCGTAGAGGCTTATTTCAAACCACAGACATTTGTACTTTCTGCAGGAGGAGGGTTCTTGGAAAATGTAAAGAGAACAAGACTACTAAGTGAAAGTTACTTAACCTATACTAAAGGTGTAGGTAACGGAAACTTAACGGCAACAGCGGGACACTCTTATCAAAAGAGTACGACAGAAGGCTTCGAAGCAGGCGCACGAGAATTATTGACGGATGTCTTTTCTGTATTCAATCTAGAGGCAGGACAAATAGATCAACGTACTGTTGATTCTCGTTTTTCTGAGTCAGAAGTAGAATCAGTATTTGGTAGATTAAACTTTGACTGGGCAGATAAGTACCTAGTGACGGCAACAGTCCGTAGAGATGGTGCTTCTAACTTTGCAGCCAATAACAAGTTTGCCATCTTCCCTTCTTTTGCTATTGGATGGAAGATTTCTAATGAAGACTTTTTGATTAATAACCCGACGATTTCTAACCTTAAGCTGAGAGCTAGTTATGGACTTACAGGTAACCAAGCTATTGGTCCTTACGAGTCATTAGCTACCTTCCGTGTACAACCACCATCAGAAATCGATGGCGCCTTCGGTGTAGAGTTGGCAAGAGAAGGCAACCCTAATCTGAAATGGGAAACTTCAGCTCAGACAAATGTGGGTCTAGATATCGGGTTGTTTGAAAATAGAATCTCGTTAAGTGCGGACTATTACAACATAGATACTAAAGACCTCTTGGCAATAGATAGAGCTTCTAACTTTTACCTAGGGACAACAGATTTAGATGTCTTGAGAAATGTAGGCTCTATAAACAATAATGGAATTGAGTTGTCTTTAACTTCAAATAATATAAACAAAGGAGGTTTTAGATGGATCACAAATTTCAATGTTGCTAGAAATAGAAATGAAGTTGTAGAATTATCTGGCGGTACAGAGCAGATTGGTAGTGGAGCGCCAGGATACTTTTCAGGTGCAACGACATACATCTTAAGAGAGGGAGAACCTATCGGTCAGTTCTGGGGATTAGATTACCAAGGTGTCTACCAAGGCGGTGATATTCCTTCTGGTACAGCCCTGACCAATGTATCTTTTGATGCAGATGGTAATCCTATTCCAGGAGAGCCTTTGTTTGCAGAGGTAGCAGATGCAGAAGGCAACTTCGATGGTATAATAGATGACAATGACAGACAGATTATCGGTGATCCCAATCCAGATTTTACTTACGGTATTACCAATACTTTTTCTTACAAGAACTTTGACATCAATATCTTTTTTCAAGGGGCTGTAGGTGGAGACATCTACAACTTGACAGCGATTCAGTTATACAATGGTGATAGCAATGGGGTGACGGATGTATTGAATTCTTGGACACCGGAAAACACCAATACAGATATACCGAGAGCAGCAATCAGAGGAAGAGAGAGATCATCTCGATTTGTAGAAGACGGCAGTTACTCTAGATTAAAGAATGTAGCGATAGGATATAGCCTACCGAATAATCTTTTAGAAAGAGCGGGCATTAGTTCTGCAAGGCTCTCTGTGAGTGCTCAGAACCTACTCACATTCACAAACTATTCTGGATTGGATCCTGAGGTAAGCTACTTCGGTAGTGGTGGCGAGAGTAGAGGTGACGACAATGTCATCCAAGGACAT
This sequence comes from uncultured Saprospiraceae bacterium, assembly GCA_937969415.1. GTDB lineage: Bacteria > Bacteroidota > Bacteroidia > Chitinophagales > Saprospiraceae > RFSX01. The sequence continues at coordinate 6,568 of CALBWK010000028.1, forward strand.
GATTTCGGTAATTATCCTAATCTTAGGTCGATTACTTTTGGACTTAATTTGAAATTCTAAATCATTAAAAATATTACAGGTATGAAAATGTTTAAATATTTATTCACGTTGGTATTGGCCTTATCAGTTGTGGGATGCTCTGATTTAGAGGAGAATGCAGTGAGCCAGTTAGAGCCAGAGGAAAGAGAGTTAGATCTGGAAACGGTAGAAACAACAATTGCTGGTGCATATGGGCATCTTGACGCTAGAGCCTTTTTGTCTAGAGCTTTAGGATTGACATTGATGTTGCGTTCTGATATGGTAGATATAGGTTTTCCTTCTACACCTCCTGAGCGAGTAGAAATGGATCAGTTTACTGTAGCGGCAGATAATCCGCTCATTTTAAATATTACTAGGCCAGAAACAAGTTTCTGGCCACGATTGTACCAAGTCGTAAGAGCTGCTAACGAGACAATACTGGAGGTGGAGATTCTAGATGATCAAGCGGCAGGTGTCAAGGAAGAGCTTACCGCGAGAGCCAGATTTGTGAGAGCATTCGCTTACTACCACTTGGTTAGACTATTTGGTGATATTCCATACTTAGATGAGACGATACCTACTTCCGAAGCTTCTATTGCAGCAAGGACTTCTGCAGAAGAGGTTTATACCAACATTATTGCAGACTTACAGTTTGCGAAAGAGTGGTTGCCAGATAGTAGGTCTAATAGAGCTCTGCCCGGTAAGGCGGCAGCAGGTGCTTACCTCGCAAGTGTCTACCTCACTAGAGGCGAATATCAATTGGCTTACAATGAGGCTACAGATGTGATCAATAATGCGGGAAGATACAACTTGGCCTTGGAGCCGGATTACCGTAATATCTTCCATGCTGTAAATACAGATCTTTCTGCTGAGCCTATCTTTGTTATAGATTTCGTAGGAACAAATATTAATGACGAGTCTAGAGATTATCTAGCAGCCTTTACTGGCTTCTTTGGTCAAGCAACTTATTACCCATCAGGTGGATGGTCTGTAGCGGTTCCTGCTCAGGCGGTCTATGATACGTGGGATGATGCAGATTACAGAAAGTCTGTCAACTTTGATGCAGAGGCTGTTGACAACAATGGCAACGTGCTTACATTCAATGAGTTTTCTAATCTAGATAATAGAAATGCGAATCGTCCACATATCTCTAAGTACACGGCTATGGCAGGTGACTTACCTCAAGCCAATACTTCGGGCAGAGACTCACATTCTAACTATCAGCTGATGCGTTATGCAGAAGTCCTATTGATCGCTGCAGAATCTGCTATCGAGATAGGTAGAACTGGAGAAGCGGACCAATGGATTAATATGATTAGAGAAAGAGCAAGAAATGGTGATGGCACAGGAGAACCTAGTGCAGTACCAGCAGATATTTCTGGGGCTACTATCGCGGATGTCCTAGAGGAAAGAAGATTAGAGTTGGCCTTCGAACATAAGAGATGGTATGACATCGTCAGAAGAGATATGGGTGCTGAAGTTTTCGGACCTAATGGTTTTGAACAAGAACTGCAGGGTACAGTAAACTTTGATGCGAATAGAGACTATTTATTGCCTATACCACCATTTGAAATTGCCAACAACCCTAATTTGACTCAGAATCCTGGATACTAGCCAACTAGTTGGACACCAGATAAGTCTAGGAATGGTCTTCTATAGTCATTTCGCTAGCAGCTATTTGGTGTCAATTGGATTAATTTGGGATTAAGGTTTTTATCTAGACTTATTTGAAAAATATAAATATGAATTTGCCATATAGCTATCGATACTTAGGACTACGACAACTAGACTTGTATCAGTTCGGATTGTACTTTCGAGGCATCTTTTTTCTGTTGCTATTAAATTTATTAGTGAGTCCTGCCACAGCGCAAGACTTGGATACGACAGTGCCTCCAAGTGGTAACTTTGATTTATCCTACTGGAAACTGACACGTCCTAATCAGACAGAAAAGGGTGAAAGTATATTGACCAATGGCTATTTCGTAGATGGTGAGTTCTATACGGATTCTATCACAGGTGCAATGGTGTTCTGGTGTCCCAATGATGGGAAGACAGGAGGCAGCACTTATCCTCGAAATGAGCTCAGGGAAATGATGCGTAGAGGAGATACGAGTATCGGCACACAGGGCATCAATAAGAACAACTGGGTGTTCTCATCTTCGACGATGGACAATCAGGAAGCTGCAGGAGGTGTAGATAGTGTAATGACAGCGACGCTTGCTGTAGATCATGTATCACTGACATCGGATGAGTTTCGTAAAGTAGGTCGGACGATAGTCGGACAGATACACGCTTCTGATGATGAGCCTTGCAGATTGTATTATCGTAAGTTGCCAGGCCACGAGAGAGGCTCTATCTATATCGCTCACGAACCGACGACGAGTGCGGAGCAGTGGTATGATATGATTGGTAGTAGAAGTGACAATGCACCTGATCCAGTAGATGGCATCGCTCTAGGCGAAAAGTTTAGTTATGAGATTAAGGCGATAGGCAATACCTTGACGGTTACCATAATGCGAGAGGGCAAGGATGATGTAGTGCAAGTTGTTGATATGACAGACAGTGGTTTTGAGGATGATTGGATGTACTTTAAAGCTGGCAACTATAATCAGAATAATGCAGGAGATGAAGACGAGTATGCGTTGGTATCTTTCTTTGCTCTAGATGTAACACATTTTGCACCGACGCCACCCACAGAGTATACGGCGCCTTCTGACATTCCAAGATTTCAAGATTTTTTGGCAGAGTGTAAACTCCAAGCGCCAACGAGTGCGACCTTAGCACATCAGTCTACATTGAATAATGGCTATACACATCCACAGTATTTCTATGTTGTAGATGGCGATAAAATACTTTTCAATCAGTCAGGTGATAGCCAACGTACGGAACTTAGACACGAAACGAACTGGGATCTTACAGATGGCAATAGATCGATGCACGGAAGAATTGATATCGTCGACCAGACTTGTGATCAGGTGACGGTGATGCAAATCCATGATGATGCCAATGCAGGACCAGGGCCGAACAAGCCTTTGCTCAGAATCTATAAGCACAATGCGAAGCTACCAACCAACCATTTATGGGCTGCAGTAAAGACAGATGCTGGTGGAGTAAGTACAGATCATATTGATCTTGGAGAAGATCCAGGAGGATATTTTAACTGTGACATCAGATTGGTTGACGGTCGTATGATCATAGACTTTGAAGGAGAAGAGAAAGTCAATATGGATGTTTCATATTGGAACTTCCCAAGCTACTGGAAGGCTGGCGCTTACTTGCAAGATGATGGAGAGGCGACCGTATATTTTGATGAATTGTTTGAAGAAGATGGTTCGCCACAGAATTTCTTTCCTTCGATCAGGATAGCATCACCAGTGAGTAACGAGAATTTTTTGCCTGACAGCAATATTACTATAGAAGCGGATGCAGAAGACTCAGATGGTGACATCACTAAAGTGGAGTTCTTTGTGGGTGGAAGCACTAAGTTAGGAGAAGTGACGGCGCCACCATATACATTGACCTGGGAGAATGTAGTCGAAGGTGATTATATACTTACTGCCAAGGCTACAGACAATGAGGGTGGTTCTAAGACTTCTCTCAGCACACACATTACCGTACGTGTTCCTGTAGATGTGACAGGCGTAGAAATGAGCGATGCTAGAGGACCTCTCGCGGTCAATGCAAGTACACAATTGGTGGCTATAGTTTATCCAGTTGATGCGACCAATCAGAATATGGTTTTTGAATCTGAAGATCCGAGCATCGCAACGGTATCTGAAACCGGTATGCTGACAGCTATATCAGAAGGTCAGGTGACCATCAATGTAACAACAGAAGAAGGCGGATATGTCGATTCTAAAGTGATAGAAATACTTAGACCTTCTACAGAATTCAACTGGGCTCTAGAGCAACCAGCTGTAGGAACAGGGGAAGCAGATGGATCTAATGTTGTATCCAATCTTGTAGATGATGATACCGACTCTCGATGGTCCGTAGAAGGCTTTCCAAAATCAGCGACGGTTGATTTATTCGGAGATATTATGATTACTCAGACAGAGGTGACGTGCTATCAGGATAGAGCTTATCAGTTTGTTATCGAAGGATCTCCCAATAGGGATGGGCCTTATACGACGATCGTGGATAGATCAGACAATAATATTATGAGTGCTCCTGAGGTGCCGATTATTAATTCTGTAGACAGCATAGAGGCTAGATTTGTAAGGATAACCGTGTTGGGAGCCGACGTATATACAGGCCCTTGGGTGAGCTTGACAGAGCTTAGAGTGTTTGGTGAGGGAGAGCGCACTATTTCGAGTGTAGACGATTTACTGCAGCCTCAAGTGGTCCTATCTCCTAATCCGGCCAACTCTATCGTGACGATAGAAGGGGGAGAGGACTTCGAGATGGTCTCTGTGTATGACCAATCTGGAAAGAGAGTGATCCATAGACATATCGATCGCTCAGGAACAATAGATATTCGCCAGCTTCAGACAGGTATCTATCTGGTTACTCTTGAAGGTAGCGATAGATCGCATACGACTAAGTTGATAAAGCAGTAGTACGAGAAGAAAAGATTTAGAAAGTGGGTAGTTGTG
>CALBWK010000029.1 GCA_937969415.1 uncultured Saprospiraceae bacterium
TTACTCAATCACAATCATATGCTTCGTAGCTACCTTGTCGCCAGCTTGTAATCTGTAGTAGATCACTCCGCCGCTCAAGCCTGCATTGCTCAACTTAATCTCGTTAATACCTGCATTACCTAACTCCTCTATCTCTCGCAACACCTGACCTGTAACATCCATCAAGGTCAATGTTACTGTCTCCGCCTCTGGCAATGTATAACTGATTACCGTCTCTGATCTAAATGGATTCGGCTCATTCTGACCTAAGGCAAATGTGCTCTCACTAGTTCCATTCAGCGTCAACCCTACTTTCTCTAAGTCTTTGCCTACATAGGCTTCTGCCTTCGTAATACCACTTGTCATATCCAGCATCTCTGATACTGTACCCGTAGCATTTGCAACAAACGTCAGTGTCAATAACTCGCCTGACTGCGCCTCCAATAAGTTCTCACTTACCGTTACCGCACCTGCGTGTACCGCTACTCTATCCTCAGCTATACCAGCTACACTTACTAGATCCATTCCTGTCTCTAATGTAAACTGGTAGCCGGACAAGGCTGTCGTCGTATTCAATGTTACTTCTACTTCTTGGCCTGCTTCTACCATTTCCAACTCCGTCGTCAAGTTGATCACACTGCCCAACTCTGAGCCTGTTGACGTCATCCCCAACTGTACATCGTTATCAACGTCTCCGACCTTAACACCTATGAAGTCTTCCTCCATTAGATCTAAACTCAAGTCTTGGATATTTCTCGTCAAGTCATAACTCCACGGATTGTTGATATCCAACTGCTGACCTGCATTCAAGATCATCCAACTATCATTCTCTGGAAACTCTGTGTAGATACCTAAGATCAACTTCCTCAACTCTACTAAGTCTTGACCATTGATTCTATGATCGCCATTCACATCTGCAGCAATCATCTTGTATGGACTATCTAGGCTCTCTATGCCTAAGATATGTCTCTGGATCTTCACCAAGTCGATCGTACTCACTCCATTGGCATCATCACCATCTTTGCTTCCACTTACTTCGTAGTCTCTCGTCGTCTCGTTATCCTCAAACTCAAATCTTCCGTCAAACTCCGTCATATCTGTTCTTGGATACGTCGGGATGTTGCTCATCAAGTTCGCCTCTACGCCTTCCACTGTCTGTGCCGTCTCTGTTCTTACTGTTCCTGCTACAATACCTGCAGATAAACCGCCTCCATTATCTATCGCTCTTAGTGATACTCTACAGAAATCTATATTCTGACAGCCATCCCATACATAAATCGGCACATCAATAAATCCATTCGCATCTACATCTTCTAACGTGAAAATCTTTCCTGCACTTCTTAAGCCTGGCTCCCATCTATGGATATCTCCTCCATAGTCTTCGATGTTCATATACTCGCCTGCGCCTGTCACACCACACTCCTGCTCATCATCTTCTATCTGACTAGAATCATAGTACCAGAATGTCGTGTTGTACCACATCAACTGTGAGTTGCTGTCATACTCCGCATCACATCTTGGCGGTGGTGGTACATCTGTAAACGTGAATAACAACTCATCATCTGCATTACAGTTATCAAAACTGCCATTGTCAAAGTCTACTGCCCACAACTCTACTTCTCCATTCGTCATTACTGCTGTTCCTAGGTTCAAGCAGTATGGCGTCGGTGCCTTCTTATCTTCTATTGTGAAGTAAGTCGTCATACTCGAATTGTTTCCACATCCATCATTCACATTCCACTCCACTCTGTGGATACTCTTACTACCTTCTATTCCATCTGGAATCGCAATAGTCACCGCTTCTCCATTTGTGCCCTTCGCCAAGTACTTAGGATTTGGTTCTCCACTCGGTAATACTGCTGGTACATTGCTGCTGAATACGCAGTCTATAGCCCAATCACTGTATAGATCTAAACTCACATTCCAACTCAACCACTCGCTGCTACACTCGCCGTTGTCTACGCCAATTGCACTTACTGTCAAGCCTTTACTACCACACTCCTCTGTCGTCGCAAAACATAAGTTGTTTTCACTCGTTATCTCTGGCGCTTCTGTATCTATTACTTTGATCACTTGCGTGTGGACAAATCTACCTTCTACCTCTCCACTATCATGGAGGAATCTATCAAACTCCTCGCCTGGGCCAGGTACATCTACTATTGGATTCAAATCCGGATCTGTAGGATCAAAGGCACACCAATCAATTACCGTGTACGTGTTTACTATCTTCAGACAAGCATCTGCTTCAAACTCAAACTCTTCTCTCTCTACTGTCGCACCTACCAAGTTACATGCACTCTCCAACCACGTCGGTTCGCCTGCATCGTAGCCATCGCAATCAACTTCGATATCGCCTGGGAAGTCTATTGTGCTACCGTCAAAGCCTGATGGTATTACAAATCTACCTTCTGCATCTATCGTAACTCCACCTTCTGGCTCTACTACGATCCATTGTGTACAATTATCAAACTCTCTCTCCCATGCTCCAAATCCACAACTCGGATCATACTCCTCTACTCTTACGCCGAAGTATATGCCTAATGATGGCCCGCCATCATTTGCATTCTTTCTACTTGGCTCTGTATCTTCAAATACTTGTAACGTATCCACTGGCTGTGTCACTTCCATACAAGTCGTAAAGCTTCTCGGTGTACCACCCGTTACATCAAAGTTCCAGATATCATCTGTACAACTGATCACAACATCTGGTGGACATGTGCCACTTCCCCCTGCTTTGTCTTCTAATCTGATTGTACTCCAGATTAATGTCTCATTATCATACAAGTCTCTTACTCGCATCTCTACATCTATCGTCGTACTCTCTGCTCCACCTAAATCCTCACAACAGAACGTTACAAAATCTCCCCACTCTTCATCTTCTGCATTACATAATGGACTTCTTCTGATATCTACAAATACTTGTGTACAACTGTCATAACTTCCGTTATCGATATCTTGTACATATATCTTCCCTGTACCATCTACTCCTTGGTCTGGTGTACCAAAGCCAGTCAACTCGATAACTAGATTCTGTACCGTCACTGGTACCGGTGGTGTGATATCACTTACTGTTACTGTCGTAAATAGTTTATTCTGATTGCCACAACAATCTGATGCCACATACTGTACCGTCGTCTCACCTACTGGTGCGCCGTGTAGTACATACCCATCTTCTGCATTTCCACTCACTGTCAATGCACCTTCTACAAAGCCTATGCTATATGTCAAATCATTATCACAAGCATCTTGAAGCTTATCTGGTGCTGGTAACGCTACTGTAGCCGTACAATCCCATGGATCTACACTCGCTACTATTGGGTTCACTTCAAAACTCGGTGCTACCTCATCAATTACCTTGATCACCTGCTCGTAATCATAGAACTCACTCGTACACCAATCTAATACTGTCCATGTTCTTAATACCTTTTCGTTACCTGAACATCCTGGTGCACAAGCCTCTAATGGCGTATCTACATAATTAACCAATGCATTACATACCTCTTGTGTTACTGCTTGTGCATGTGGACCATCTGGTCTGATACCTTGTATGTAAAAGTGTGGGTACGCAAAACAGAAGCCTTCGTGATTCTCAATTACACAGTCTACATCAAATTCATCTGGATCTATGTTGTCATCATCTGTATCTTGATCATCATCGCCTGGGCCGTTTCTACCATCTGTATCCTGATCAAAGAAAGCTGCTATCGCCGCTGGACTTGTCCCTACATTACAGTTCGGTATCTCTACCAATTTTCTTGGCATCAATAACGTATCTTCTACAGGTATGTGATTGCCAAACTCATCTTGTGGCGCCTCATATGGTGACAATACACCATCGATTACCAATCCATTTACCAATGGCTTGAACGCATAATATCTTTCGCAGGTCAATGAGCCTACACTACCATTTGGTCTTGTAAACAATACTGTCCACGTTCTCTGCAAAATGGCATTACCGCCACATTCTGGTGCTTCTGTTACCAAGTCACTGAAACTTGCAGTCATCGGTGCTCCACACGCTTCTGTTACGAAGTCATCGATAAAATCTTGTCTATCTGTCGGAATCAAATCATCCAATAATCCTTCATCATATCCCAATACGCCTGTCTCTCTGTCTAACGTCGTAAACAATGGCAACTCTACACAATTCAATATACAATCTGGATCCGTAACGTTTGGATCCGCACAGTCTGCACAGTTCAATACTGGATCTGTCTTATCTTCTACTGTGACCTCTGTCGTACAACTTACGCCTGTACATGGGTCAGTTACTGTAGCCGTAAATTGTGCTAAAGCAGTCTGCGTATGTACTTCTACCAAGTCGATGTTAAAACATGTGAAACAACCATACTCACCTTGAAGTAACAGTTGTGGATCTATACTAAACTCACAACCTAGGTTGGCTGTAATTGTGATTGCATCGTTACAAGCTAGTGCATTAGTTGCGGGTGTAAAGTCTTCTAAAGTTACTGTGAATGCACAAGTAGACTCATTACCTGAAGCATCTACTGCAACAAAACTATATGTCGTTGCTGGACCGCCTGCTGGGCCATCACAGTCTGTATTACACTCAACTGATACAAATCCAGGATCTGCACTTGCTGTTATTGTAGCGCCGCAGTTATCTTCTACTACTGGCGTAGGTTGTGTATTAAACTGACCACACTGTCCTGGGCTCAATGTTAATGTCTTATCGACTGGACAGAAGATTACTGGAGGTAAATTGTCTATCACTGTTACATTAGATGTACACTGAGATAAGTTACCACAATCATCCACTCCACTTACTACTACTGGCACTGAACCGCCAGTTATATCTGCACAAGTAAAATCTAAACTTCTACTAAATGACAAACTCACTTCTCCTAAACAAGCTGTACCTGTAACAACTGATGCTGGCCAAAGAGTCGCCTCACCATTACCATCAATGCTTATAGTGTGATCGTTACAATCAAGTGTAGGGCCTGTTTGGTTATTCAGCGTAACTCCAGCTATACATGTTGAAGTCTGCGCCGAACACTGCGTAGAAGCTGTTAGGAATACCGCATTTGTTCCTTGACAAGCTGAAATATCTGCACAAGAAAAATCAGTCTGTGATACCTCCAACATTGGTGTTCCACCGCATCCGTCAGAACTACCTCCATCGACTAGAGCAGGATCCAAAACAAATACTCCGCCAACTAAATCCAAAGTCACATCTTGACAAACAGCTGTAGGCACTGGGGCTTCACAAGTTTGCCAACCCACTGTACCCGCCGAGACAGGAGCTACAGATGCTGGAGCACAATATTCTCTATTAGTAAACCCAAAGGCAGAAACAGTACAAGCGTCTGCAAAAGGAGCGAAAGATTCAGCAACCGCACCATTGATTACAAATAAATACTCATAACAACCTTCTGCCAAATAGATGTCTGCGCAATAAGTGCAACCGTCATCAGATGCCAAAGGAATGCCAGGGAAACTCCAATTATTAAATTCTCCAAAAACTGAAACAGAGTTTACAGCACCTGGAAAGCACGAAGGCTCTATGCAAAACTCTGTAACACCGTTACATGTTATACCACAACTATTAAACCCGAAGGTCAACGACTGGTCTATTCCACAAACCACATCTACAAATCTATTTGTAAATGGATAGAATGGCGTAAAAACAGACGGACAAGCTCCAAAGGGCTCAAACGCTTCGACGATTGAGTTATTTACAATGAACTTATACTCTGCTCTTCCCGCAGGAACCGAAATAGTTGCGCAGTATAGATTCCCAACTGTATTAACAAGTGGAATTCCAGGAAAACCAAAGCCATTAAATGTACCAAAGATTGATACAGCCGTAATTGGTTCATTTATACAACCTGGTGCAACTGACACACAGAACTCAATATTAGCAGTAGCCAATAAGGCCATATCTGCCTCGTCTTGCGAGATATCGGCTTCATTAAGTATGTCTGAAATAAATGGGGCTCCACCTATATAGTCTAAAGGAGAAGCGGCTTTTGTTGAAAATGAAGCTATTGTCAAAGACAATAGAACAACAAATTGGGAAAGGGACTTTAGTCGTCCTGAGATTGAAAAGGGATTGAGTCGGTACATTATACGCTAATGTTACTCAGCTCAAAACATACCATTTGCTTAGTGAGGTGTGAGATTGAGCTGATTGTTTTAAAATTTCGTCAACGCTAATGTAGAGAATTAATTTGCTTTTAGAACAATACTTAGGCAACATATTTTTTTATCAAATACGAAAGCAACGTGAAATCTGGGTGTTTTTAAGCCGTTTGGCCTTTATTTACTTAACATTTGCGTGTTTTGAGTCAAATTCAATAATTATCAACAATTTTCACTGATGTACTGATGATGTACGGCTTAATCTAAGCCAAAAGTGAGAGTCTAACTAATTTGAGACTCCTAGTTAGTTGACTTTAAATACAAGACTAGCATCCTAATCGAATAAGAAAAACATAGTATGCAGACCCATTTCCGCCTATTCCCAGTATTTACAATGCTTATATTTTTATCAAGCCAAGTGTTAGCTCAATTGCCGATGACTGTAAACCTCGGCTGTCTTGATCACAATGATGCAATTAGTGGGAATAGTGGATTCATAGGACCTGATAGAAAAATCTTTCCTTTTGATCATAGTGAAGGATATATGCTAAATTTTGATTTGCCAGATGACACATTTGGCTCTTGCACTAAGATTTCTAAAGTTATTATTTCGACCTCAATTATAAGTGAGATTGATAATATTTCCTCGTCTGGCTGCACTCTTCTTGAACATTTCGAAAACATCTATTTTTCTGATACTAGTCTACCCTTTGGTGAAAACACTGTAGACGTTTCTATGCTTTTCTCTGAAAATTCCAATACCGACATATTCACCTTTGACGGAGTACAAGAAATAACTTGCAGTGATGTTTTAACTGCAACAGGAATGAACATTGCCTTTAGTGGTCAATTGGGATATGATCTAATCCCAGCGATTGATCAATCCTGTCCAAGTGGCCCAAGTATGATTGAAGATGGATTTTATAGTCTAGAATTTGAGGTCTGTATAGATGTAGAGATAGACGTCTCAGGTACCGCCGATGTTAATCTGACTACTCCGAATAGTCCATTTTGCCTAGGAGATGATATAGAACTTTTAGAAGATGACCCTAATAATGTCCAATGGGATTGGGACGGCCCTAATGGATTCTCTCTTAGTGGAACTGATAACAACCCACTAATACCGACCACCTCTAGTTCAGATTTCGGGACATTTACAGTAACCGTGACAGATGGCGACGGTTGTACAGCAACAGATGAAATAACGATCTCAGAGAGCCCAGCACCCACCGCAGACGCAGGCCAAGATGATGAAGTCTGCGAAGGACTTTCAATAACACTTACTGCTTCAGGGGGTCAAGCCTATGAATGGGATACTGGTGATAACAGTGCTAGTACCACTGTCAGTCCAACAGCAACCACAACCTATACCGTTACTGTAACCAATGGAAATGGCTGTACAGATACTGATGAAGTTGAAATTACTGTCAATGTCAACACAACAGCAGAGGCTGGCCCAGATGACGAAATCTGCGAAGGCGAAATTGCAATGCTTACCGCATCTGGAGGCACTTCTTACATATGGAGTACAGGAGATATGACAGCCGACATTAATGTCTCCCCCGCGTCCACACAGACATACACTGTTACTGTCACTGACAACAACGGATGTACAGCTACTGACGAAGCGGAAGTTACAGTCAATGTCAATACGACGGCTGATGCTGGACCAGACGAGGACATTTGTATAGGAGATTCCGTAGATATCACGGCAAGTGGTGGGGATTCCTATCTATGGGACACAGGAGACTCGAACGCTACGATTAACGTGACTCCTGTGGTGACAACAACTTATATAGTAACCGTAACAGATAGCAATGGCTGTACTGCAACAGATGATGTAACCGTAACTATCAATATCAACACTTCTGCAGATGCAGGCGATGATGAAGAATTATGTCTCGGCGAAAGTGTTATGCTTACAGCAACTGGAGGAGACGATTATGAATGGGATACCGGCGAAAATGATCAAACCATAACTGTCAGCCCCACATCCACAACCCTTTACACTGTCACTGTAACAGATAGTAACAATTGCACAGATGTGGCAGATGTCGAAGTATCTGTAGAATCAGCACCTAATGTTAACATTGCAAGCAATACTATTGAAATCTGCCCAGGAGACAACCTCATATTAGAGGAGACGATGTTAGAAGGAGATGATTATGAATGGAGCTTGCCTGATGGAAGTATGAGTAACGGAGCAGTATTGGATATACCAAGTACAACGACAGGCAACTTGGGTGATTATGACTTGGTCGTTACCACCAATAATGGATGTTCTTCTACTGCATCAATAGAGATTCTGGAAGGTGACTGCGATTGTGAAATTACAGATGCTAGCCTCGCTGGTATTCTTTGTAACAATAGCAATACAGCTAGCGACAGCACCGATGATTTCATAGAATTCACTTTGGATCCATCTGTAATAAATGGAGGAACAACTTATTCCGTGCTTGTTTCTTCTGGTTCTGTTACACCAAATGCTGGAACTTACGGTGCTCCCACTACTTTTGTACTGCAACAAGGCTCAGCAGGCAATGGAAATATTACCATTACGCTTACAGATAGTAACGATCCTGGTTGTGATTTTACCGTCACCTTACAGGACCCAGGCAGCTGCTCGACTACTTGTATGCTAACAAGTGCATCTTTATCTAGTGTAAGCTGTGATGACGGAGGAACACCCTCAGATAACACAGATGATTTTATTCTCTTCATCCTAGACCCACAGGTATCCAATGGTGGTGCAGGATACACAGTCACATCGCCTAGTGGAACCATCTCTCCAAACACCGCTAACTATGGTACAGCTCTAACCTTTGCCCTTGCCACAGGTACAGCTGGTAATGGAGATGTAACAATAACAATTACAGATGACACCGACACTAATTGTTTCATCGATGTAACCATTACTGATCCTGGAAGTTGCTCTGGGACTTGCAATATTACATCTCCTCTACTAGACAATGTGCAGTGTAACGATGGAGGCACACCCGCAGATCCTGCAGATGATTTTATTTCATTTACATTAACGCCAACCGGGACTAATATAGGCACACAATACAACCTCAGTGCAGGAGCATTAACGATTAGCCCTAATTCAGGGACTTACAATGTGGCCACTTCATTTATGTTACCAGTCGGCACAGCAGGTGGGGGTGACGTACTTCTTACATTCACAGATGCTAACGATCCGACGTGTACAATAGATGTCCTAGTAGTAGATCCTGGATCTTGCTCAGGCGCATGCAATATTTCTTCTGCTCCAGTAATTAATATTACTTGTGATGACAACGGCACTCTAATGGAAGACACGGATGATGTTGTCGGTTTTTCGCTCAATCCTCTTGGCATTAATCTCAGCGCAAATTATATAATTACAACTAGTGCTGGTGCTGCTATGCCTGGCATGGGAACTTTCGGTACGATGACCACTTTTATGCTACAATCAGGTACTGCAGGTGCAGGAGATGTTGTAGTCACTATTACAGATTCTATTGACCCGAATTGTAGCATAGACGTTATCGTTAGTGATCCAGGAACTTGTTCGGATTGTGCTGTACCACCAATTGTGAGTTTGGTTTTACCACAGACAGGAATCTGCACAGGTGAAAGTCCTATCCAACTGGGTGGCAACACACCACCAGGAGGAATTTTTTCTGGTAATGGCGTAGTTGGAGACACATTTGATCCTACGGGACTACCGCCAGGCTTGTACCCCATAACGTATACCGTTAATGATAACGGTTGTACTGCACAGGACGATGATGTCATAACAATTTTTGCACTTCCCACAGTGACTTTAGAGCCTAATCAGATTATAGTTTGCACACCTAGCTTTACGCTTGATGGAGGGCTTCCCTTAGGCGGCTTTTACTCAGGCAATTCTGTCTTCGGCAATACATTTGATGCAGCCTCTGCTGGCTTAGGAACGCATATAATTACCTACAGTTTTACAGAGACAGCATCTGGCTGCACAGATGTGGCTATGCAAACAATAGAAGTAGTAGAGGAGCAACAATGTGATGACGGAGATTGCACCAATGGATTAGAAAGTTGGGATAGCACTACTTGTAGTTGTATGACCACTCCGACCGTACTTGGATGCACAAATCCAACAGCAACAAACTATGATCCTAACGCAACTTGTGAGGATGGCTCTTGCAACTTTGCTTGTCCAGACCCAGGAAATTGTGATGACAATGATTGCTCTAACGGAGAAGAAATATGGGACGGCAATATCTGCGATTGTGTAGCCATCGACATTCCCGACCCAAACACTTGTGTCAATGACGGAGATTGCACTAATGGAGAAGAAGTTTGGAATACAACAACTTGTCTTTGTGATGTTATACCACAAGTTACGGGTTGTACAAACCCCAATGCCAACAATTACAACCCTAACGCTACCTGTGATGATGGCTCATGTGACTTGTCTTGCCCTGACCCTGGAAATTGTGATGATGGAGATTGTTCCAACGGCACGGAGTTCTGGAACAGCGCTTTCTGTATGTGTGAATCAATCAATCCGCCAGATCCAACTAGCTGTGTAGATGATAATGATTGCTCCAATGGAATGGAAGTATGGAATGACATCAACTGTATGTGTGAGTCTATCAATCCTCCAGACCCAACTAGTTGTGTAGACGATGGTGATTGCACTAACGGAACTGAAGTGTGGGATGATACGACTTGTACCTGTGAAAGCCTACCAGAGATTGTAGGTTGTACTACTATTGGTGCATTGAACTACAACCCCAATGCCACATGCGACGATGGCTCTTGTCTGTACGACTGCCCTGCGCTTATGCTCAACATAGGAGATCTATGTGACGATCAGAATCCAGACACTGACAACGATGTTATAGATGCTAACTGTAACTGTAACGGAACACCTAATTGCGGCATCCAGACTCTTGAAGAACAACCTTGCGATGATGGCGAATCCTGTACCTTTGATGATGTAGAACTTGTACTTGCAGATGGTACGATATGCGAGCCTTGCTTAGGGACTGCTGTAGATTGCTCTATGACAACTGAGGTGACAGTACAGCCTTGTGATGACGGAAATGAATTTACTCTAAATGATATGGAAACTATACTCGTCTGCGATGGCTCCACCTGTATTCCTTGTCAAGGAGTGGTACCAGAAACAAAAGTATTCTTGCCGACGGCGATACAATCAGACGATAGAAACCGATTATTCGGTCCTCACTCTGGCACTCCGGTACTTATAAACGTCTTTACCATCTATGACCGATGGGGAGAGGCGGTGCATCATGTAGAAAATATATCTAGCGATGACCCTGCTGTATTTTGGGATGGAAGATTCAATGGCTCTGAAGTAGAGCAAGGTGTTTATGTCTATCGATTGATTTATATGGAAGGAGATCGAGAAATTTCAGAAGTCGGCGACATAACAGTAATTAGATAATTACTTCGTCAAAAATTATAAAAGTCTTTTGGATTGTGTCTGGGAAATATCGGTGTCCTCACCCTTCCAGTCACAATCCACAAGCACAACTCCAGGACGCTTCCCCACCTCAAGACTGCCCATCGTCTCATCATAACCTAAGGCGACAGTTCCATTAATTGTAGCCCACTTTATTAGGTCAGATAGCGGCACATAAGATTGATATCTCTTGATGGTTTTTATTTCTTCCCAGATGCTTAATTGCCAATTAGACATCAGACTATCAGTCCCAAGCGTCATCTTGGCGTTGTTATCTATAAAGAGCTTGTAATCAGGTAAATTATTTTCAATGTACAGATTGGCATTGGGGCACGAAGCCCAATAGACTTGCTCGGACCAATTGTGTGCGGCAACAATATCTTTTCCACTCGTTAAGGTGTTGTGCACAAATATATTTTTGCTCTTGGGCTTTAAATTTTTTAGCACATAATCTATGGAGTTGGTGCCTGGCGCTTCAAAATGGTCAAGGCTCATTCCCATACTCTTATAGAAATCTACAAAGTCACCTTTGCCTGCCAGAAACAATTCATTTTCTGGTGCCGTCTCTGTATTGTGGATACTGAGAATAGCAGCCTCTGGGTTGGCTTTATTGATAAACTCAAAAAGTGCAGGCGTTACAGAATAGGGCGCATGTGGTACAAAAGATTTGTCATTGCCCCCACCTCTAGCTTGCTCAGCAAATACTTGTCGATAAGATGCAATAGTCGACTCAGTCATTGCCGGTTGCATCATATCAAAAAGCTCTACAAAAGTATAGTAACTAATCGGAGAATCTACCTTACACTGTGCTGTATCAGACTTATTAGAGATATCGCCAACAGCTTGAATTCCAGCCGCCCACATTGCCTTATCCTGAAGATTAATATGCTCTTGAATAATCTCTTGCTCAAACTCTCTCTGCTTGACCACTGTAGAAATAAAAGGTATAAGCTTGGTACCAGTGGGACAAAGACCTTTCATATGAGAAAGCTCAAGATGACAATGTGTATTGATCAATCCTGGCATCAAAATACCCTTATGAATTTCTAGGTCCACAGAAGGGAAATCTGCTCTCTGCCCAATTTTTTCAATAATCCCGTGATCATTAAGAACGATGACACCTTCTCTTATCGGGTCACTAGAAATAGGGAGAATAAAATCTGCTGTAAGGTAACGCAAAGTCTATAAATTTTTAGCGAGGATACCACTCTTAAGCCTCGGCAAAAACCAAGTGCTTTTAGGAGGTAAAGTTTGATTCTGGTCAGCTATAGCTGTGAGCTCTTGTACAGAAACTGGAAAGATACATATGCCGACACCTATACTTCTTTTTTGGCTTGACATCTCAATTTTCTTGAGCGGAAGTGTGCCTCCAAAATACTTGATCCTTGTGTCATCTCTGACATCTGCAATGCCTAGAACCTCCTCAAATACATGCTTATTGATGAGGGCACTATCGAGCAACACATTTTGCTTTGTGCGCTTCGAGAGATACTTCTTTTTCCACTTCATCAAGTACCACTTATTATCGATAAAGAAGGTGACATGGTGTTTCTTCTTTGGTTTACTCGGTTCAGCTATGGGCTCCATATCAAAATACTCTGATAGAGAGACGATAAATTCTGGCAGACTTGTAATCTCGGATATATCTACAACCCGATTATAATCGCAGATAGTGACTTGATCATAAGGAAAATAAGCTGTGTATAAACGCTTAAACTTCTTTGCCTCCTTGCCCAATTCTTTGGTCTTACTCAATAGTTGGATCGTCGTCGACCTATGATGTCCATCACCGATGTAGGCCTTACCCACTTTAGAAAAGGCCTTTGTAATTGCATCTACGGTTTTCTGTTCCGATATAGGCCAGATTTGATGTGTTTCATCATCAGAATCGAAATAGATGTTGAGCACTGGTTCGCTTTTGGTTACCCTGTCCAAAATGCTCTCAATTGACTTGACTGGCTTGTAAGTCAGGAGAACAGGCTTTACAAGGGCTTTGGTCTGCAGGAGACGGTGCATCATAGTCTGTTCCTTAGCTGCCAAGGTCTTCTCGTGCTTGAGTACTCTTTTGTTCTTGAGTTCTTTCACATCCGTCATAGTCAAGAGGCCAGTTTGGGTCTTCCCTCCAGTCGTTATCCTATAGGCAAAATACCCAGCATCCTCAAATTCCTTATAGATCCCATTGACTCTGTACTCATTATAATTGTACTTGATACTAGAGAAGAAGGAAGCTGGAGAGGTGATGAGCTCTTCTCTAGGGTAGGAAGCAATAAAAGGTGAAATATGCATACAATGTTTGCCTTAGGTGTTAAAGGATGCTCCAATTATAGCAATAATAGCCTTGTAAATCCCCCCTTGGCCTGTAGAAAATCAGACGTTTGATTGGCCAGAGTCCTAAATTTGCACCGCAAGAGCGCTGAGAGTAGGCGAAGATGTTACATATACGCATTTGTTGTAATGTATATCCTTACTTTTGAGCCTTATACATCTACAAAAGATATAGCTTATGAAAATCACTTTTCCCGATGGTAATGTAAGAGAATACGAGGCAGGCGCATCGGCGATAGATATAGCCACTTCTATAAGTGAAGGGCTTGCCAGAAATGTACTATCGGCAACTGTCAATGGAGAGCACTGGGATGCTACGCGACCAATAACAGAAGATGCCAATATAGTCTTACATACCTGGAAGGATGAGAAAGGAAAATATGCCTTTTGGCACTCATCGGCGCACCTACTTGCAGAGACACTAGAAGCACTCTATCCAGATATCAAATTTGGTATAGGCCCTCCAATAGAAAATGGTTTTTACTACGACATTGATACTGGAGATACGGTTCTTACACCTGCTGACTTTCAGAAAATAGAAAAGAAAATGCTCGAGCTGGCTCAGCAGAAAAACACTTTCGAAAGAACGGAAGTCTCGAAGGCAGATGCCATTAAATACTTTACAGAAAAAGGTGATGAGTATAAGCTAGAGCTCATAGAAGGTCTAGAAGATGGTCAGATCACTTTCTATAAGCAAGGTGACTTTACCGATCTATGCAGAGGACCTCACATCCCACATACGGGAACGATCAAGGCAGTCAAGGTGATGAGTCTTGCAGGTGCCTACTGGAGAGGAGATGAATCTAGAAAGCAGATGGTAAGGGTCTATGGAATTACTTTCCCTAAGCAAAAAGAGCTGAAGGAGTATCTCCATATGCTCGAGGAAGCAAAGAAAAGAGACCATAGAAAATTGGGTGCAGAGTTAGAACTTTTTATGTTTTCAGAGCGAGTCGGTTCTGGCCTACCGATTTGGTTGCCAAAGGGGACACAAATCAGAGAAAGACTCCAAGCATTCTTAAGAGCAGAACAAGAAAAGCTCGGTTACAAAATGGTTGTAACGCCACACATAGGCGGCAAAGAATTATATATGACTTCTGGCCACTATGCTAAATATGGTGCAGATAGTTTTCAACCCATTCAGACACCTAGAGAGGGAGAGGAATTTCTACTCAAGCCAATGAATTGTCCACATCACTGTGAGATATTCGGACATAGACCGCGGTCGTATAAAGAGTTACCACTCAAGATCGGGGAGTTCGGTACTGTCTATCGTTATGAGCAAAGTGGTGAGCTCCACGGCTTATCAAGAGTGAGAGGCTTTACGCAAGACGATGCCCATATTTTCTGTACTACGGACCAACTTAAGGAGCAGTTTCTCGAAGTATTACACTTGACGACTAAGGTCCTCAACAAGATGGGCTTTGAAGACTTTACAGCTCAGATATCCCTAAGAGATCCAGACAATCCCGATAAGTATATAGGTTCTGACGAAAACTGGAATGCAGCAGAAGCGGCCATCATCGAAGCAACTCAAGAAGTGGAGATGGAAACTAAAACAGAACTTGGAGAAGCGGCATTCTATGGTCCGAAGCTCGACTTTATGATAAAAGATGCACTCGGAAGGAGATGGCAACTGGGTACGATACAGGTAGATTATAATTTGCCTGAACGCTTTGGATTAGAATACATCGGCTCTGACAATCAAGCTCACAGACCTGTCATGATACATAGAGCTCCATTCGGTTCTATGGAAAGATTTATGTCTATTCTTATTGAACATACAGCGGGTAAGTTTCCACTATGGTTGACACCAGAACAGTACGTTCTCATTCCTGTCGATAACAAATTTGTCCCTTACTGCGAAGAGGTGCAAACAGAATTAGCCAAGCACGATATCCGAGGATTTATCGATGAAAGAAACGAAACAATCGGAAAGAAGATAAGAGATAACGAAGTGAAGAAAATTCCAATTCTTCTAATTGTAGGAGAAAAAGAAATTGAATCAAAAGGTGTCGCAGTCCGTATGCAAGGAGAAGGGGATCAAGGCACAAAATCGATGGCAGAATTTGTCGACTATTTTAATGGATTACTCTAACTGAGATTTTTATGAAGAAGATCGTTCTAATACTATTCGCGGTAATCTTTGCACTAGGATGCAAAAGTCAGAAGGTTGTCACCAATAGATCTGGGCAGAAGGTGCCACAGATTACATGGGAAAAAGAAACCATCAATGTAGGAGATGTAAAGCTTGGCGAGAAAAAAGAGGTCGAGTTTAAATTTGAAAATACAGGCTCTGCTATTCTAGAAATAGAATTAGTAACCGCTTGTAAATGCACGACCTTAGATTGGCCAAGAAAGCCCATCGCTCCCGGAGAAAAAGGCGTCATTTCTGTTACCTATGATAGTACAGATCAAACTCTAGGAGAATTAACTAAAACCGTAGATGTTATCGCCAACACCTACCCTATTGTGGTCGAAGCCTTTTTTACCGTTAACGTAATAAAATAACTCTAAAATGTCCTTAAGGCAGCATCATTGTGTATACCAATCCTGCCTGCGAATAGCATTCAATAGAAATTGGCATATTTGAACTTATAAATAATAAACATGAAAAAATTATACTTTGCCTTTATTATAATCCTCTCGATCACCTTACTCTCTTGGTCTGGTGGCTATACAATTCCCGCGAGTGGAGCGCCTGGCGATACTAGGGCTTGTGGTAACTCTGGATGCCATGCTTCTGGTGCTTTTGATCCAACAATGGAACTGTCTCTTACAGATTTGGATGGTAACTCTATAGAAAGATATCTACCTGGCGCTGAGTACTTAGTTAATGTTACAATTAACTCCTCTTCGACAGTGCCGCCTAGTGGCTACGGATTCCAAATGGTCTGTTTAGATGATCAACAGAATCCTATCAACAACTTTACTGACTTACCTGAGGGTGTCAGAGAGTTTGCCAATACTGGAAGACAATATGTCGTGCAATCCATGAGACTACCGACAAATACTGTTACAATTCCTTGGACAGCACCAGATGCAGGTTCTGTAACTTTCTACTCAGGAGGTAACGCCGTCAATGGCAACGGTGGTCCTGGTGGCGATGGTGCGACGAGTACTTCTGCTACTTTTGAGCAAGGATCTACCTCTACGAAAGACATTCAAAACAGTATACTCAAGACATATCCTAATCCAGTAACCAATGTGCTGAACATAGAAGGAGAAACTTCAGATGTATACCAACTACTGGACACAAGAGGTCAGTTGCTGATAGAGCAGAAGGCACATCAAATGGATGTCAGCGCACTTGACGCTGGCGTCTACCTATTGATGGCTACAACTGCTAATGGCGAAACTAGAGTCAAGAGAGTCATAAAGAACTAATTCGTTCATCCTTACGAACGTGAAAAAGCCCTAACACTTTTAGTAAAGTGTCAGGGCTTTTTTCTTTCTTATAGCATAACTAATTCAGATAGAATCAGGTAGACCAGTTGGCCTACCCCATTCTTTGTCAGGAAGAAATTCTTTATTGGCTAGTTATTCATTCTGTACTATTAGTTGCTCGGAAGTAGACCGACCATTTTTAAAAACTGCTGTTACTACATAAGTCCCATTATCAAATTCAGCTACAGAAACAGGCGCATCTACACCCTCCCTTCCTGCGCTTAACTGTCTTACCATCTTGCCTTGCATATCAAATATGGCCATCTCCTGGAGCTCCGCTGCAGGCTCTGCAACTGCGGTAAAACTAACTGCCGTCGGATTAGGAAACACTTTAAGGTTTAAGTCATAACTTAGAATCTCTGGCTCGTTTTTCTGCTCCACCCATTGTCGGTCTACAGAATTTAGCTCTGCTGTAATATCGTCGAGACTACAAGGCTTTAACTCCATATCAATAACCTGATCGGCTCTAGTTGTAAATTCTTGTACTGCCATCATTGGCTTTTCATCAACGAGACTGACCGCTATCAATTTTACTGGCTGACGCAGAGCGATATTATTAAACTTTGTTCCTTCTACATAACTTCTGCCACCTATAAAACTTCTCAAGTCTTTATAGACTAGATAGTGTCGCGTACTGCTATTTGTTTTGTTGACAATCAGATCGCCTTTATCGTAGCCTCTTCTAAATGCATCACAATTAATCCACCCGAGCTTACTTATGCCTGTCACATAACTTCCAAAAGAGCTTCTATCTATTCTTCCTGTCTCTTGGAATCTCTTTTCGCTAAGTCTTCTCTCCGCGTCAAATACAAGCGCCTTAAGATCGTTGCACATTTTATTGTCCGGCTTGATCCAAAAGCCTTCTGGAGAAAAAGCGATAGATCTATCAGCTATCACTTCACGTGTATAATTATCAAAGGCAGCCGTATACATTTTCTTTTCATCTAAGATGATTCTCATTGGCTTTCTGATGAAACCAAATAGCTTTCGTAGTTTTTCTGCAGGCGCTCTACGGCCTTCCATCTGAGCCAATCCACGCAAGGCTCTCGCTATCATAATTCTATACTCTACTTCCAGTTGTTGTTGCTTAAAGTCTCCAATAATGCCTAGCCTTCGAGAGACTTCCTTTTGCCAGTTGGCTTCTTTTTCCAGATAAGCAGGTCGACCATTTTTCCAGGCATCGAGGTTTTTTTCATAACTAGCATAGAGCTCTTCGTACTTTTTGTTGGAATAGATGGCACTCGCTGGAGGAAAGGGTTTTTTAGGATAGCGTGGTCTAGCCATCATTTTAGGAAACTCCATATTTGCCCGTTCCAATCTGCCAAAATCATAATTGAGAATAGAGTCCATTTCTATCATCACAGGATCATTCATCACCTGTGTTGTCCTAAATTCTTGATTAGACGGTGTCCAATTCATCCCATCTGCCGTCGCTTCTCCATAGAAGAGCTCCATACCCTCTTCTATCCTTTGCACAGGATAGATAAGTTCTAGAGATCTATTTTCTGCGAGATCAACAGGCTGCCCATCTGCCGTCGCTGCTATGTGTAGCATCCCACCTGTCTCCAAGAGCTCACCGTTACTTTCTGTAAAGAGATCATGTTGCATGAAGTCCTTAAGGGTATGTGCCTCTATAACTTCGACGACAACCTCTCCAGTCACCTCACGACCATCCTTATGCACAAAAGCTCCTTTAGGAATATAGACACGCGTGCCCCCTTCCAGATCAATCAATTGGCTTTCTTCTGGAGCAACAGAAACAGATTGCACTGGATCTGCGGTACCAACATCTGCCAATAATTCATCGAGAGACGTATAGTCACTATAGGTGTACTTGATCTCTACACGTCTGTTTTCTTGCTTGGCATCTTGTGTCGACTCTTGCCTAAGTAATGCTCTCTCTCCTTTAGACAATTGCTTAATACTGTTCTCGGATATGCCCAGACCGAGCATATAATCTGTGACGGCTATAGCTCTTTTCTGTGCTAAAATCTCGTTGTAGGCTTCACTGCCATCTTGATCTGTGTGTCCGACAACTTGGATGCTAAAGTCCGAGTGCCGCTCCAGATTGAGGAGTAAATCACTGATCTGAATTCTTGATTGGGCATCGAGTTGATGCACATCACTTTCAAAATGTATAAAGCTAGAACCTTGGTTTTGGGAAATAAGGGGAACCATACTGATCAACAGTATGCCTAGGGTGAAGTACCGCATTAGCTGATTTTTAAAAGTTAGTAAATATTGCCCATCCGCAGAATATTATCCCGCAGATGTTAATATAACCCTAATATTTGCCTTTTATTGTAGGCGATTGTGAAATTTATTCGCAGCGATTATTAGTGCATGGGGCAGAAAGACTCAAAAGCTGTATGAATTATTATCTTAATTAACAACATCTCATCAGACTTCAAATAATTCTAACTTAGCTACTATAATTTATAAAAAGCAAAAATGAACCTAAGTCAACTAAAAAAACTAGGCCTCGGAAGAACCAATTCTGGTACTTCGACTGGTCTTAAATCGCTTAAAGGCTCTGCCAAAACAGCTATAAAGTCCTACTCCCCTGTCGATGGAAAACTCATAGGGTCCGTAACGACAACCTCTAAATCTGACTACGAAAAAGTCATCAAAACTGCACAGAAAGCCTTCGCAGAATGGCGTCTAGTCCCGGCTCCTAAGAGAGGCGAAATCGTCAGACAGTACGGAGAAGCGTTAAGAGAAAACAAAGACACCTTAGGTCGTCTTGTCTCTTATGAAATGGGGAAATCTCTTCAAGAAGGTTGGGGCGAAGTCCAGGAAATGATAGATATCTGCGATTTTGCTGTCGGGCTGTCTAGGCAACTCTATGGCTTGACGATGCATAGCGAACGGCCTGCACATAGAATGTATGAGCAGTGGCACCCACTAGGTGTGGTCGGCATCATATCCGCATTTAACTTTCCGGTAGCAGTATGGGCCTGGAATTCTATGATTGCCCTCGTATGTGGCGATGTATGTGTATGGAAAGGCAGCGAAAAGACGCCTATGTGTACCGTTGCTTGTCAGAATATCCTCAAGTCTGTACTCAAGAAAAACAACGTACCTGAAGGTGTCAGCAGCATCGTTACTGGTGATTACAAGGTCGGAGAATACATGACTCTAGACACAAGAGTGCCATTGATCTCTGCAACGGGCAGCACAAGAATGGGTAAAATAGTCGGCGCAACGGTGTCAGCGAGATTAGGAAAAACGCTATTAGAACTGGGTGGCAACAATGCCATTATCATCACACCAGAGGCTGACCTTAACCTCGTATTGACAGGCGCTGTCTTCGGTGCTGTCGGCACATGCGGGCAGAGATGTACTTCTACACGAAGACTTATCGTACACGAAAAGGTGTATGGCAAAGTCAAGAGTATGCTGAAAAAAGCTTACCCTCAACTCAAGATCGGTGATCCATTGAATCCTAAGATGCATGTCGGACCGCTTATCGATACTGATGCTGTTGCAGCGTACAATGAGACGAGAGGCAAGATCAAAGAAGAAGGTGGAGAATTCTTAGTAGAGGGCGGCGTACTCAAAGGCAAAAAATATGCTAGCGGTTGCTATGTCAAGCCTTGTGTCGCAGAAGTAGATGCCAATCTCAAAATAGTCCAGCACGAAACCTTTGCGCCTATACTCTACTTGATGAAGTACAAGGGCAAACTAGAAAATGCTATCAAAATACAGAACAACGTCCCTCAAGGATTGTCGTCAGCGATTATGACAACCAATATGCGAGAGGCAGAAACGTTCTTATCTGCAGCAGGATCTGATTGTGGTATTGCCAATGTCAATATCGGTACGAGTGGTGCAGAGATCGGTGGTGCCTTTGGTGGTGAGAAAGAAACAGGTGGCGGTAGAGAGTCAGGTTCTGACTCATGGAAAGCGTATATGCGTCGACAGACCAACACCATCAACTACAGTAAAGAATTGCCTCTTGCGCAGGGGATAGAATTTAAGCTATAAGTAATTAAATCCTCGAATCTTTAGTTATTACGCTAAGGATTCGAGGATTCATAATTCCAATAGAACAACTATGATTAAGAAAATAGGTGCAGGCGTATTCTGCTTAGC
>CALBWK010000030.1 GCA_937969415.1 uncultured Saprospiraceae bacterium
GTATCATCTCTCCCATCGCACGAAATGCAATGAGTTACTATGACTACAAACTAGAAGGTGCTATATATGAAGGAAAGCAACTCATCAATAAAATCAAAGTAATACCCAAGAACGAATACTCAAATACATTCTATGGCTACATTTTTATAAACGAAGATCTTTGGAATATTCACAGTCTAGAGCTAGGTGTAACAAAACACTCTACACAACTTCCGTTTCTAGATAGTCTAACGATGAAACAAACTTTTCTGCCTCTAGAAGATGAGCGATGGATGATGTTATCCAATGTTATAAATTTTAAAATGTCAGCATTGGGATTTAAGGTGGCGGGTAATTTCGCTGGAGTTTTCTCCAATTATGAATTAGGCACAGTTACTAACGAAGATTTTTCAAATGAAGT
Source organism: uncultured Saprospiraceae bacterium (assembly GCA_937969415.1). Taxonomy (GTDB): domain Bacteria; phylum Bacteroidota; class Bacteroidia; order Chitinophagales; family Saprospiraceae; genus RFSX01. The sequence goes on from CALBWK010000030.1 coordinate 401, forward strand.
ATTTAAAGTAGAAGCATCTGCTAACGAAAAGGATGAAAAATATTGGTCAGAAATCAGACCCATACCGCTAACTACAAAAGAAATGGTGGACTACAAGATCAAGGACAGTATTAGAATTCACCATGAAAGCCCCGCCTATCTAGACTCGATAGATAAAGCCCAAAATAAAATTAAGTTAACAAATCTAATCACCGGTTATAGTCGACGCAACTCTAAAAAAAGAATCAACTGGTCAATTAATTCTCCTATAGCTAATTTAAAAGTCAATACCATTCAAGGCTGGAATTCTGGAATCGAATTTAATTGGACTAAACATTATGCGAAAAATAAAGCAAAGAGATTGAGTTTCACTTCAGAAGTCAACTACGGCCTATCAGAAGAAAAAATAAGAGGAAAGTTGCGCCTACAATTGAGGGCTAACAGAACCAATTATGCAAACTACTTTATAGAAGCCGGGGAAGACTTAAGTCAATATACAAGACTCAATCCTATAAGCGATAGACTAAATAGCATATTTACAGCTGTATTCACTGAAAATTATCTTAAAGCATACAATAAGCGCTTTATTGACTTAGGCCACTCTCGATACATAGCAGATGGCTTACAAGGAAATATTTCATTTTCTTACCAAAGCAGAACAGCTTTAACCAATAACTTCAGAGTTGATGAACCAAAATTTACTTCGAACAATCCACAAAATCCTCAAGATGATTCGCCAGCCTTTGACCCTCATCAAGCCCTCATACTAAGAGCACATCTCACCTTACATCCTGGTCAAAAAAAATGGACCTACCCTGACAGGATCTATAGAGAAGGTAGTGGATGGCCAGTTATAGGTCTATACTACAAAGGTGGCCTTCCTATAAACGACGAAGCAGCATCATACAATCTAGTTTATACAACTATAGATAAGACTATAGATGGAGGTATTTATGGTTCTACGAGATTATTTGGGATGACAGGGACTTTCCTTGGGAATGGTCCAGATAGATTTATTGACTATCTACATTTTATTGGCACTCAGACTCACATAGCTAGTGCATCCGAGTATAGACGTCGCTTCTTGATGCTCCCCTACTATGAGATGAGTAGTGCTGAGGATTTTATTCAAGCCCACTTAGAGCACAATTTTGGAGGATACATCCTTAGTAAGATCCCAATATTGAAGAAGACGGAATGGCAACTTGTAGCGGGATATAAAATATTGTCCACTACAGATAAGGGAAGTTATGATGAGATTACACTCGGCTTTGACAATTTTGGCTTTAAGCTCTTTAGGCTCTTTAGAATTGATGCAGTTTTACACAAAAGATATACGCATCCCGATAATCCGACACCTACAAAAAGAAGAATTGGCGTAATCGTTGGTTTAAAAGTCGATATCAATTAACAGATTAAAATTCACGGTGTAATCTCAAATACATTAGAATTTCTAAATCCGATTACACCTAAGGCGTCATTGACATTGCCATTAATCTGAACAGCACTAGAAAATGGATTATCAATAGTTTCACTCTGTCGTTGTACAGATTTACTTAATAAAAAGTAACCTTCGTTGACACTAATCCAATTAAGAGCTATTGTTTCACTTTCCGAAGGATTCCAAAAAAATCTATTGAAATTTACCTCTATACGCTTGCGCTGTCCGTCAAAACTATCATCTCTGAAAAGCAAATTGCTAAAATTATTCCCTTTGGAACCAGAAGGGTCAAAGGTTTCTATAGCCACTTGTCTGCCGTCAATTAAAACTTGCAGCTCATAAAAATCAGGACCAGGTTGATCGAGAATATCAAACGTCAATGAGCTGATCTCGTCTCCATTAAGATCTATACCAGCTTCAAAGTCGAATTCTACATTTTCTATCTGACCCTTTTCTGGAATTGTTAAACTTGTTTCTGATTCTGGATAATCTGGATGACCTACGCTAAATGTATAACTCCCAGCCTCTACAAAGTTCGCTTCTGCCTCATCTAAGATATATCTATAATTCTCTGCCCTCTCTTCTGGAAACTCATCGCCATTGACAAAATCAATTATCTCTCCAGAAGAATCTTTCTCAATTGTAATCGAAGCCCCCGATAAATTAAAATCTTCAAATCGACCTTCTTCAAGAAAACTCCGATTCTCTCCTACAAAAAACCAAATTACATCTGTATTAACATCAATGATAGATCCAATAACCATTCTCTGTGCAAAAAACTCTTCATCATCCGTGTCTAAGGTGGTTGTTAGTGAATCACAACTACAAAATGCACAAACTAAACAAACAAGAAAAAACTGTATATATTTCATAATTGAATCTTAAAAGGAGAAGCTGTAATTAAAATAAGGTACAATAGGGAATAAACTCTGTGCTTTCAAGGACTTAGTCTCTACTCGCTGATTGTTCTGGTCAAAAGTCACATCAGTCTCTAAGAAAACATAAAAAGGATTTTTCCTATTGTAGGTATTGTAAGCTCCAAAGGACCAAGTACGCTTATGTTGCTTTTTCTGTTTAGAAAAATTAATGCCTATATCAAACCTGTGGTAGGCTGGCACTCTAAAATTATTTCGTGAAGAGTAAAACTCTACCTCTCTCGAAGAGGTACTAACGCCTCTGGGCACAATAGCTTTATATGTACTATTGGCCAGCGTTACGGCATTACCTGTTCCATAGACCCAAGTTGCAGCAATATTAATTCTATCTGAAATCTCATACTGCCCGACAATAGATACATCGTGCCGTCTATCAAAAGTAAATGGAAACTTCTCACCAAAATTTAAATCATCAAACTGTCGGTTGGTCCAAGAAAGTGTATACCCTACCCAGCCTGTAAAGACACCCGTCTTCTTCTGAATAAATACCTCACCGCCATAGGACTCTCCATCGCCCTGCGTCACTCGATCTCCCCAGTCCCGCAAGTTCTCATCAAAAAAGCTCTCTCCTTCTTTGTAAGAAACAAGATTCTTCATCTCCTTGTAATAACCTTCTACCGTTACATCCAAATCTTCTGTTAACTTAAAGGCATAGCCCAACGCTACTTGCCAGCTCTCCTGCGGTCTAATCTTAGCGGTAGAGGGCACCCATATGTCACTTGGCAGACCGATGTTTTCTGAGGATAACAAATTGATATACTGCGCCATAGAAGCAAAGGAAGCTTTGATAGATTGATTATCAGAAAGTAGAAAACGCAAACTTGCTCTTGGCTGTAATGAGCTGTAAAAAGTGTTCTGCACATTAAAGCCCGATAAATGAAGACCTACATTGGCTTTCAACTTAGATGTGATCCGCATATCGTCTTCGATATAGAGATCATATTCTTGAGATTGTATATTGGTCTGTCCTAATAAGGTATCTATCTGGAAAGGTCCATCAGCAGCAAATAGTCTAAACTCACCAGGCTCAAAACTATGATTGACCGCACTTGCTCCAAATCTCAAAAAATGATTGGGGTTGGGATAATAATCGAAGTCAAGCCGCAACGCCAAATCATAGATACCCGACTCATACTCTAATATAAACTCTTCACTATCATCATTGACTTTGTCTACGGATTTGATACCTATATCCGTTCCCAACCTATATCGACTATACGTCAAACTTGTATTGCTAAACAACTTCGGCGTCCACAAATGATTCCATCGTAGAGCAGAAGTGATATTACCCCACCCTAGACCACCTTTGTTCTCATCAATAAAATTATCGTCTTCTTCTTTTACATCGGCACCGAATCTATCTTGGCCTCCATATACACTAAAATAAAGTCTATCTTTTTCAGAAAAAATGTGATTAATCTTTGCATTAACATCATAAAAGAACGCATCCACTTTCCCACTAGTACCTTCTCCTTCAGATCGAAACCCAGCGCTCACCAAGGGTCTAGCTAGCAGATCGATATATGTCCGACGACCTGAAATAAGAAAGGAAGTCTTGTCTGTTTTGATCGGGCCCTCTAATGTCAACTTAGAAGCGACGAGTCCTATAGAACCTGCACCGTGAAATTCTTTCATATTTCCTTCCTTCATATTAATTTCCAACACCGAAGACAATCGACCGCCATATCGCGCTGGAAATCCACCCTTAACCAACTTTACATCTTTAATCGCATCAGGATTGAAAACAGAAAAGAAACCAAAGACGTGCGATACATTATACACGGGAACACCATCTAACAAAATCAGATTTTGATCCGGGCTACCCCCGCGTACATATAATCCGCTAGACCCTTCTCCCCCAGATTGCACACCTGGCAATAGCTGTAATGCTTTGAGCACATCAACTTCACCAAGCAAGGCAGGAACTTTCTTGATCTGCAAGATTGGAATATCAATCGTACTCATCGAAGACTCTTCAGCAACATTCTTTTGCCTCTCAGCAATGATCTCAACTTCTTGCAACTCGTTGTTACTCGACATTTCCACTATTACTGTCTGATCACTAGTAAAATCTATTGTCAGTTCTTCTGTAGCATATCCGATGTAAGAGACTGTTATGTTCTTAGTTCCTACAGGGAGAGTCAGACTATAGAAACCATAAGTATTGGTTATGGTACCATCATAAGTTTCCGAATCAAAGACATTGGCGCCAATAAGCTTCTCTCCAGTCTGTGCATCTTGTATATAGCCACTGATTGTCGCCGTTTGCCCTATTGAAACTATCGAGAGTGTCATAAGGAAAAAAACTAGTAAAAAACTGAATTTGCTCATATGATAATTATCCATCGAAGGTAAATAAAAACCAAGGTTACTTAAAAAATAAAACTTTACTTGTCCGCTGTAATGCCTTGATTATCAATGCTATAAATTGGCGAAAAGGTCATTTCTTTTCGAATTTCCCATTTATCTAACGTCCGAGAGAATTCATTAGTGCGGAGGGTCAGTTAAATCCCTAAATTGCAAGCTACAAATCAAAAGGCTATATGGATATCAAATTTGGAGGAGCAGCACAGATGGTTACGGGAAGCGCTCACTTGCTGACCCTGGACGATGGATACAAGATTCTTCTTGACTGTGGATTAGCGCAAGGCAAAGGAGAACATATCTGGGACCTTAATACCTCTTGGAAATTTAATGTCAAAGATATCGACTGTCTAATATTGTCACATGCTCACATAGATCATAGTGGTCGTATTCCACAATTAGTCAAAGACGGCTTCAAAGGAGTCATTCACTGTACGCATGCGACAAGGAGTCTCTGCTCTATTATGTTGATGGATAGTGCTAAAATCCAAGAGAGAGATGTCGAGTGGTACAATCAAAAACTACGCAAAAAAAGAAAGAAGAAAAATCAAGATTTCAGGGTACCTCTATATGGTGTCAAAGATGTCAAACCAGCAATGGACAAGTTCATAGGATACGGTTATGACACCTGGTACCAATTAAAACCTGGCGTAGAGTTTATATTCAGAGATCAAGGACATATACTGGGCAGTGCTAGTGTGACGCTAAAAATCAAAGATGGTCGCAAGACTAAGACTTTTGGCTTTACTGGAGATATAGGCAGACCGCAAAGGCCAATACTCAGAAATCCTGTGCCGATGCCAGAAGTAGACTATCTGATTTGTGAATCTACTTACGGAAACAAAGAGCACGAATCCCTCCCTGCACAATCACAGAAGTTTCTCGAAATCGTCAAAGAAGCTTGTTGCAAGAAGAAAGGGAAATTGATAATTCCTGCCTTCAGCATCGGTAGGACTCAAGAGATCGTCTACATGATGGACAAGATGGAGACAGCTGGTCTGCTCCCTAAAATTCCCGTCTATGTCGACAGCCCTCTTGCCGTCAACGCTACACACATCTATGGCACCCATCCTGAATGCTACGACGAAAATCTACAGGAATATCTTCTTGAAGATCCAGATCCATTTGGCTTCAATAGTCTCAAATATATAAGATCTGTCAATGAGTCCAAGCAACTCAATACGATGAAGAAACCTTGTATCATCATCAGCTCTAGCGGAATGATGAATGCGGGCAGAATCAGACACCACCTCTATAACAACATAGAAAATCCGAAAAACACATTCTTGATAGTCGGCTATTGCTCACCGGATACTGCTGGAGGAATGCTTAAGGATGGTATTAAAGAGTTGACAATTTTTGGAGAGGTCAAAAAAGTAAAGGCCGAAATAAAAACAATGGACTCTTTCTCTGCGCACGCAGATAGAAAAGAGATGCTTGATTTTCTTAAAAACCAAAAGAAAGTAAAAACGATCTTCCTTGTCCACGGCGAGATTGCCCCACAAACAGACTTCAAAATGTATCTCGGTGAAGCTGGATTTAAGAATGTTGTCATCCCAGAGTTAGGTGACCACTTTGATGTCAATGGCAAGAAAATGAAAGCCAAACCAGTCATCAAGAAAAAGAAGAAAAAAACAAGCGTACAAGAAAGAACTTATCCAGCTAAAACTAAGAACAGAAAAGCCAACCTCGCTAAGAAAAAAGCGGAAGAAGCTGAAGCAACAAGCAAGAAGAAAAAAACCTCAAAAGCTGAAGCAAAAGCAAAGGTGGAAGCCATAAAAAGTAAGAAGAAAAAAACAAGCGCTAAGAGTTTTTCTAAAAAGAAAAACAAACGCGGTATGGATATGACCAACCATTGGAAGAAATAATCTTTTAGAGAACATACACTAGGCTTTAGCTACTCTTTGTTCGTGGGCCTGGATTGTCTCTACTATTTTGTCTACTGTCTCTACATTGGCCAAGCCAGAGTTTTCTTCGAAGATGATTCTAGGTTTCTTGGTCTGTTGGCTGATGGCCACATCTCTGAAAGGAATATAACTCTTAACGATACCTATGAGGGCTGCCCGCTTAGTGGCAATCGTGCCTTGAATACTAACCGTCTCTGGCTTACATACTACTGGCCCTCCACTATTGCCTGGAAAGACAAAAGAGTCAATTGTAAATGAACTATTGCGTCCGTCAAATAAATCTCTAATCCTTGCGATGATACCACTCCTAACGATGACGTGCTGGCGATCAGTAGGCATCAAGCCCATAGGGAAGCCCAAGACATAGAGGAAATCCCCTTCACTCACTTGCTCCTTTTGCATCTCACTGGTTACCATCGTATCGGAGTCAGATTTGAAATAGCCGTGGATCATTCCTGCCTTCTGTATAGCCGCTATATTGATCTGAAAAACAGCGACATCGACTTGTGGGTCTGGGTGCCCTGTCCATATTTGCTTCTTATTAGCATCGACGAGTTGTGCTCCAAAGTCAGTTGCCGCTTGTCCATTCTGGGGATTGAATCGGATAAAAACACCAGCGTGATTCTTAATGACGTGCTTGTTGGTTACTAAGAAAATCTTGTACTGCTTCTCTTTAGGATTATCGGGATTCGCCTTAACAAACTGTCCAAATAAAAAACCAGTGCCTATCCACTGCTTGTTCTTCTTACCATTGACGACTTGATCAATGCCAAGTGCAACAACGCAATCCATGAAAAACGGGGGAATTAATGCCATAAGTGCAAGGTAATATTTGGTGGACCAAGATGCTTGTCTTTATTAAGTATACTTAAGGATCAACATATAATTTTAATTGTGAAAGAATAAAATTTTCAGCAAGGTTAATCTTCTAGATCGACATATCTACTTTAGGTAAGGTCTACTATTCACCTTTATTCAAAGACAGTAACATCTCCAGTATACACTGCTTCTATACCAGCGAAATCAAAATTCACTATATAGCTATACGTACCAGCTGGAACATTAACTGGACGCCATCCATCAATTAAAGAATTAGCTTTTGCTGCGGTGCTCTCAAAAACAACATTGCCATTTCTATCACTTACATACAAGTCATATATGAAATCCAATCTTGAATACATAAGTAAGACAGTGTTTTCAACATGGCTAGCACTTTGCACTACTGCATTTGGTATGTAAACCTTTAAGTCCTCAAAGGTGCCCAAAGTTATTCCATATGAAACACGACCATCAAGAGATTTTAGACCTCTATCTTGGTATTGAATCTCATACTTATATTCACCAAACATTATGTCGATATCTGGACGCCATCCATCTTCTAAGACATTTGTCATTGCCTGTTCATTTCTGAAGATAACCTGGTCATTATCATCAAAAACAACCAACGAATAATCAAATTCAAAATTGGAATGGAGCATCAAGACAAGATCTTCATCAGATCTAGAAGCTTGTTGGATTTGATTAGGTACAAAAGTCAACAATGGCTCTTCAATATTCTCTACCTCTGAATTATCACTACAGGCACTGAAGAACACAAGCAAAGCAATAAAGATAAAATTCTTCATACTGATTGATTTATAATGACTAACCGCTTAAGAAAATTCTAATAGCTAAAACTATTTTTCTATTAAAACAAATGTTGACCTAGTCGCCTCTCTATTTAATTACTCTTCCTCATCTGCTTAAAATAGTGGCCCACAGCCCCTAACAAAATAATCACATAGGCTCCAATAGAACTGAAAGTAAAACCCACCACTTCTCCATTTACAGAATACGTTAAGTGCTTAAACTCTGCACTCCAGTCAGTGCCTTTATCAGCATTAAATAGGGCAATCGCAAATATGACTGAGTTAACTAAAAGCAACCCAATAATTCCTACTGACAAACTTCTTAATAGTAATTTCATAATGAATAGTTCTTTCTCTTTACGCAGGATACTGCACATAATTTCTAGGCGTCTCCCACAACTTTACGCCTATCTCAAATTTATCATCGATGACTTCTCGCATGATCTTATGGATATTGAAGCAGATGTACTCGGCCGATGGATTGATGTCTTTAAATTCTGGGCACTCCAAGTTGAGATTTTTATGATCGTATCTGTCTTCGATATGAATCTTAATCAGATGCTTGAGCTCTCCGAGATCAAACAAGAAACCTGTCTCCTCGTCTACCTCTCCTGTCAACCGCACCTCTACCTCGTAGTTGTGCCCATGATAGTGAGGGTTATTGCATTTACCGTATACTGCCTCATTCTTCTCGTCCGTCCAGTGATCATTATGTAATCTGTGAGCAGCATTAAAATGAGCCATTCTAAATATCGAAATACGCATCTTCTCTTTTCTGTTTAGTATTGATAATAAACTGCCCACTAGAGCAGCTGGCCTGTATGGATAACTTACTCCAACAAACCACAACACAAAAGTAAAGAACATATAGAGAGGAGGTAATGTTAATTATCTTCGCCCTATGCTTTTAAAGGATATACCAGGCAGAGAAGATGTCAAAGCTTATCTCCATAAGATCGTCGCAGAGGATAGAGTCCCTCACGCCATCCTACTCTCAGGCGGTGAGGGTTATGGCAAACTGCAGATAGCCTTGGGATTTTCGGCCTTGCTCCAATGCCAAGACCGCCAACCTACAGGCGCTTGTGGTGTCTGCGGTAGTTGCTCCAAGACGCTACAACTCATCCATCCTGACCTCCATCTGGCCTTTCCTGTTGTCAAAAAAGACAAGCTCAAGCGGGAGGATACAACGGCTAAGGACTTTATGGCAGAGTTTAGATCCTTTGTGAGCGAGCACCCCTACGGTGACCTCAATGACTGGCTCACTCACCTCAATGCCTCGGACAAGCAGGCCAACATCAACAAAACGGAGTGTAGCAAAATCCTTAAAAACCTAGGCCTCAAGACTTATGAGGGCCGTTATAAGATACAGATCATCTGGTATGCCGACTACCTAGAAAAAGAGGGCAATCGCCTGCTCAAGCTCATAGAAGAGCCCTCCGATGATACCATTATCATTATGATTACCAATAACAGCACCCGCGTACTCAATACCCTGCGCTCACGCTGCCAGATCATCAGCATCCCGCCTACCGAAGACGCAGCTATGCTTGCATTTATAGCCGAATCCTATAGCCTTTCTGAAGAAGACAAGCTGGAATTGGCCTTTCTCTCTAGTGGCAATCTTAGGAAAGCTCAGCTGCTCGGCCAGCGCCAAGAGCTCAACTATTCTGAGGAATTGCTCAATTGGCTGCGGCTCGCCTACAAGGTTAATGCACAGCAAATGGTGGCTTTTGTCAATGATATGGCGGGTAGAGGCAAGCAAGAAATCGTCAATTTCCTAGAATATGGGTTACACTACTTTAGGGAATATTTGCTCTATCTCAATACTGGAGAGCCGGAAAAACTGAGGCTGACGTCTACAGAAAAGAAGGTGGCGATAGAAATGACCAAAATCATAGATCACGGCAAAACCGAGCAAATACGTGACCTATTTGAGTTAAGCATCAAGCAAATCAAAAGAAATGTGGCCCTAAAAGCCTTGCTGATGACCAGAACCCTCCAAATAAATAGCATATTAAGGTAAGAAGTCAATAACTTAGTGGCTCGAACCACTTATTAAGTAAGTGATTGTCTAATAAGCTTTTTCAGCAGCTGACCACGTAAGTCTAAGTCGTTGAAAATCAACATAAATATTGAATAGATGGGTTGTTCTACGTGTTCAGTATCCGCCACGGGTACTCCCACAGGATGTGGAGATAAAGGTCACTGCTCTAGTGGCTCTTGTAATAAGAAAAACACTTTCGATTGGCTGACGACCTTGGAGATCAATGATCCCCTGGCCTATCAGATTGTCGAAGTTTCCTTTAAAAAAGGTAATAGAAAAGGGTTTTATATCAATCCACTGCACTCCAAAGCCATTACTGGCGATATGGTGGTGGTAGAATCTACCTCTGGCTACGATGTCGGCAGAATAGGCCTCTCCGGAGACCTCGTACGCCTGCAGATGAAAAAGAAGAAAACTGATGAGGCCAGTGTCCTACATAAAGTCATCAGAGTCGCCAATTTCCGTGACCTCGAGAAACTTGAGGAGGCGAGAAGTATGGAGAAGAAGGCGATGATCAGAGCTCGAGCGATTACAAAAACGCTAGACCTCAATATGAAAATAGGCGATGTAGAATACCAAGGCGATAAGCGTAAAGCCACCTTCTACTACACAGCCAATGGCAGAGTAGATTTCCGAGAGCTGGTCAGAATGTATGCCAAGGAGTTTCGGGTCAAGATAGAGATGAAGCAGATCGGCTCTAGACAAGAATCTTCGCTTATCGGTGGATTGGGAACTTGCGGAAGAGAGCTATGTTGCTCTACTTGGAAATCAACATTTGAAACGGTAACGACAACTGCTGCTCGATACCAGAATCTTGCGATCAATCAGACCAAACTTACAGGTCAATGTGGTCGTCTCAAGTGTTGCCTCAACTACGAGCTCGACACCTATCTCGATGCACTCGGTGACTTCCCTAAGAAAGCAGATACGCTAAAACTAGAGGGTGGCTACGCCAATCTGGTGAAGACAGATATATTCAAGGGCATTATGTTCTACTCTATATCGAAGGATAACATCAGAGGACCACTCCTAGCTATCGATAAGGACCAAGTCAAAAAATTACAAGCCCTCAATAAAAAAGGTATCCTCATCAAAGATATCAATGCTGCTGTCTACCAAGCTGCAGAAAAAGAAGAGATCAATGAAGACAACATCGAGCACGACTTTGCTGATGTTACGGGAGAGATCGAATTACCTGCAGAAAAAAGAAAGAAAAAATCTGGTAGAAACAACAGAAAAGGTAATCGCAATAAATCTAGAGGACGATCTGATAATCGAGACAACAGAGATAGAAATAGCAATAAGAAATCTGGCAGCCAAGACTCAACAAAGAAACCAGACTCAGGACCATCTGCCGAGAAAAAAGATGGCAAACCTAACAACAGAAACAAAAAGCGTCGCCCTAATCGCAACAACAAGCGCAAAGGAAAACCTAATACAGATAACGCTAACAAGCCCAATAAGGGAGATTCTGACAAAACAAATTAGAACTAATACATACAGTAGGATATGAAATATGATGTTGTCATCATCGGGTCAGGCCCAGGCGGATATGTAGCTGCCATACGATGTGCCCAATTAGGAATGAACACTGCCATAGTAGAAAGATACAGCACTCTCGGAGGCACTTGCCTCAACGTAGGATGTATCCCTTCTAAGGCGCTACTAGACAGTTCAGAGCACTATCATAACGCTACTCACACTTTTGCTGAGCACGGTGTAAAGGTCTCTAGTGTAAAAGCTGACCTCAAACAAATGATTGCCAGAAAAAATGCCGTTGTAGAACAAACGTGTGGTGGTGTAAGCTACTTGATGAAGAAAAACAAGATTGATGTCCTACACGGTCACGGGACTTTTGTTTCTGCCAACAAACTATCTGTCAAATCAGACAAGGAGACGAAGGAAATAGAATTTGATAAAGCAATAATAGCTACAGGATCTAAGCCAGTAACTCCTGCTTCTTTCAATTATGATAAAAAGAGGGTCATCACTTCTACTGAAGCGCTTAACATTGAGACCCTTCCTAAAAAGATGGTGATTATCGGCGCTGGGGTGATTGGCCTTGAGTTAGGCTCTGTATATGCAAGACTAGGAACAGAAGTAGAATTCATAGAATATCAAACTAGAATCCTCGCGGGGATGGACAAAGATATTGCTAGAGAATTACAGAAGACGCTTAAAAAAATTGGCGTCAAATTTCACACTGGCCACGCTGTAACTGAAGTGAATGGCGCTGCAAAATCTGCAACTGTCAAGTTTAAGAAAAGAGACACAGAAGACATCTTAGAATTAAAAGCTGACTACTGTCTCATTGCAACGGGTAGAAAACCATATACCGACAACCTTGGACTCGAGAACATAGGCGTTACTACAGATGATAGAGGTCGCATCAATGTCGATGCACATCTTGAAACTTCAGCCAAAGGAATCTTCGCCATCGGTGATGTTATCAAAGGCACTATGCTCGCTCACAAAGCTGAAGAGGAAGGCATTCTCGTAGCTGAATATATGACTGGACAGAAACCACATATCAATTACAATCTCATACCAGGGGTTGTATATACGTGGCCAGAGCTAGCTGCCGTCGGTAAGACAGAGGAGCAACTCAAAGAAGCGGGCATCGAGTATAAGGTCGGTAAGTTTCCTATGAAAGCGCTAGGCCGCGCGAGAGCTAGTATGGATATCGCTGGCTTGATAAAAGTCATATCTGATAAAACTACTGACGAAATCTTAGGCGTGCATATGTGCGGAGCGAGGGTTGCAGATGTTATTATGGAAGCTGTAGCACTGATGGAATTCAGAGCAAGTGCAGAGGATATGGCCAGGATATCACATCCCCACCCTACGTATACAGAAGCCGTAAAAGAAGCTGCTCTCGGAGCAACAGGCGGTAGATACTTACATATCTAGACAACAAAAACAATAGAGTATAAAAGTGAAGTGCTGAGCGATTGCTCGGCACTTTTTATTTATTGCCCATCACTGATTGCTGCATTTGTAATCTTATCGAGTGCGCCAGATACTTTTTGCAGCACGGTTTCTTGACCTACTATATTATGTCTGCTCATCAGATAATTAGGATCGTTATAGGCAAGATGCGTTACACCTTCTTCATCTGTAAAGACGATTATTTTTTGTGGTAAGTCTATACTAATTGTAGCACTAGCATTCATCAAAGGCGTACCCAACCTAGGATTACCAAACATAATAATCTTCGTTGGCCTCAACACCAAATCGACAGAGCTCGCATTCTTAGAGTGATCTAACTCAAGCAATATTTTCAAATTGGGATTGTCATCAATTATAGTTCTCAGACGATTATACGTCTGCCCGAAATCAAATGAACTTCGCTTAATTATTAGGCCACTTTCCATAGTTTCTTTTTCTTAAATATACTCAATTATCTAAACAAAAAAATAGCCTCTCCTTGGAGAGGAGAGGCCATATAATTATACAAGAGTATAATTATTATATAGAACTAACCAACTTACTTTCATTGAATTACAACCCTTTTAACTGTTGTCGTCTCGGCATTAGAAAATTGCAAGAAATAGATACCGGGAGTCTCTATTTCAATAGTGTTTGCATCTGCTCTAACTGTGTTTGTCTTCACCCCTGATACATCAAAGATATTAATGACGTCAAACTGAATTTCACTAGCATTATAATTGATATTAACCTCACCACTACTTGGATTAGGATATATGCTAATATTTTCTGCAGCTGAAATATCAACTGTAGATGTCTGAGCACAAGAGCCTGTCTTATTAATTGTTATAAATAAGTTGTCACCAGAATGGATGTAGCAATCTGTCGCGATCGTATTCTTACGATTCTCACCTATAGCCGGGATAATATCGCCAGCAAAACTAATTCCATACACTCTTTGTTCTTCTAACCCACTTGCTTCAAAATTATAAAGACTATCGTAGACGACCTCTTGCAAGACTTCAAAGGCATCCGTAATTAAGAAGGCATAATTTTCTCCTGGTGCTTGATTAATGTTATTTTGTAATAAAACAAAATCATCTTCATCATCGCCTGCACAAACATCAACATTGGTCACCCAAGCTGTTGTCGCTGTCAGACTTTCTACACACTCAAAAGTCGAACAAGCATTTTTAGTTACCGTTAAGAAGATATTTGTTCCCGAATGTGTGAAGCAGCCTGTCGCCGTTGTCTCCATTCTATTTGCACCAATTATCGGTTCTAGCACACCATCAAAGTGCACACCGTACACACGTTGCGGTGCATCCATACTTCCTTCAAAGTTATATAGCGAATCAAAAGTTACCTCCTGCAAAATATCTAGTGTATCCGTAATAAGATATGCATAATGTTCTCCTGGCTCTATAAAAAGATTATTTCTAAGAGGAATAATATCACGTGTACCATCACTAGGACAAATATCAACAGTCACTGCCCAATCTGTTGTGGCAGTCAATGATTCTCTGCATTCAAATGGTGCACCACAATCATCATTGATAATGGAAACAAACGAAGAAGCACTAGAATGCTCGTGACAACCTGACGCTGTTGTCGCCAATCTATTTTGTCCTATAGCAGGGGTCAAGATACCATCAAAGTGAATACCATATACTCTTATCTCGTCCAGATTTATTCCTTCGACATTGATAGAAGCCTGAGTTGTTACCGCCTGTAAAATCTCGTTTGCATCTGTAAGCAAGTAAGCATAGTGTGTCGGATCAACAAGGCCTAAGGTATTGGTCATTTCCACAATATCCTGCAGTCCGTCAGTTGTACATACAGACAAGGTAGATCCTGTTGTCGTAGACGTTTGACTAGGTTCACAAGAGAATGGAATAATGCAAGCTTCTTTAGTTATAGAAAGAAATCTGTTATCCTCGGAGTGTGCTACGCAACCTGTTGCTGTCGTAGATCTCCTATTCTGTCCTATTGCAGGTATCAATGAACCATCAAAGTGAACGCCATAAACTCTTTGTGCTTCTGTTGTCGACCCTTCAAAATCAAACGTATTATCATAAACAACAACTTGTAGAATATCAGCCTCATCTGTAATAAGATATGCATAATTATCTCCTGGGACTACACCTATACTATTCCTTAGCTCAACCACATCTGCTTGGCCATCAGAAGGACAAAGGTCTACAGATGTCTCCCAATTGGTCGTTGCCGTAAAACTTGTCACACATTCGAATGGTGGAGGACAAGCATTCTTGGTTATCGTAATAAACTGAGATGAAGATGAATGTGCAAAGCAATCACTAGAGGTTGTCATCCTTCTTGGTGCTCCGATTCTAGTATCTAACTGACCACTGAAATGTAACCCATACACACGCTGCTCATTTAGTGAACTACCCTCAAAATTATAACTAGATGTGCTAACTACTTCTTGAAGAATTTCATTCGCATCTGTTATGAGGTATACATAATTCTCACCTGGAACTAAAGCCAAATTATTGACAAAAGTGACCACATCGTCAACCCCATCTGATGGGCAGATATCTAAAGCACTCGCTTGCCCACTTATACCTACCGTACTTATGACACATTCAAAAGGCACCGTACAATCATTTGTCGTAACAGTTACGAATTGATTTGCACTAGAGTGAGAAAAACATTCTGTTGATGAAGTCGCTAATCTATTTAATCCTATTTGAGGCAGTAGATTACCACTATAGTGTACACCGTAGACTCTTAGCTGCGCTTCTGTAGCTTGCTCAAAGTCATAACTTCCTGAACTCACTACTTCTAGAAGTATGTCATTTGTATTGGTCAGAAGATAAGCATAATTCTGACCCGCTGGCGCTCCTATATTATTTGTAAACGTGACCACATCTGCCGTACCATCACCTGCACAAAAAGCAAGTGTACTGCCAGTAGTAGAAGACACCGTACTTGCCAAACAATTAAAGACAGGAGGACAAGCATCCTTAATTACTGAAAGGAAACTTGTAGCACTAGAGTGCATATGACATTCTGTTGCCGTCGTCATCATTCTATTTTGTCCAATCTGAGGGATTAAATTTCCATCAAAGTGGATACCATAGACACGTTGTGTGGCATTACTTGTCCCTTCAAAATCAAATGAAGATGTCGTTACAACTTCCTGTAGAATTTGGTTTTCGTCTGTTATCAAGTACGCGTAGTTAACACCAGCTGCAACGTTGATACTATTTTGGAAAGGTACAATATCTGAAGAGCCATCTGAAGGACAAATATTTACTTGCGTAACATTTCCAGTTGTAGATGTTTGACTTGACTCACATACAAATGCAGGTATGCAAGCATTTTTAGTTACCGTCACAAAGGTTGTACTTGAAGAATGTTCAATACAACCTGACGCAGTTGTCATCGTACGTATGCTCCCTATTGCGGGAGTTAAAGTACCATCGTAATGAACACCATAGACGCGTTGTTCTTCCAGAGTGGAACCCTCAAAATTATAAGCAGTCGTAAACACAACCTCTTGCAATATCTGATTGGCATCTGTAATCATATAAGCATAGTTGGTACCTGGAGTCACACTTAGACTATTTGTCAGAGAAATAATATCAGAAGAGCCATCATTAGGGCATATATCAAAAGAACTTACTCCTCCTATAGTGGAAGTAGAACTAGACTGACATACAAAGGCCGGAACACAAGCATTTTTTGTTATTGTCAAGAATGTCGTTGATGATGAATGCTCTGCGCATCCTGTCGCTGTTGTCATTATTCTATTGCTTCCTACTGCTGGGACAAGGATACCATCATAATGCACACCATATACACGTTGCTCATCAAGTGAAGAACCCTCAAAATTATAAGCAGTCGTAAATACAACCTCTTGTAGAATTTCATTTGCATCTGTTATCAGGTAAGCATAATTAGCACCTGGCATCAGATTAAGAGTATTCTCTAACGAAACTATATCAGCGGATCCGTCATTTGGACAAATATCTATTAGACTCGATCCACCGATTGCAGAGGTCTCACTTGGCATACAAACAAAAGCTGGTATACAAGCATTTTTAGTCACTGTGATGAATACATCATCAGAAGAATGTTCCTCACAACCACTTGCCGTCGTTGCTAATCTATGACTCCCTATTGCCTCAAATACAGTACCCTCATAATGCATTCCATAAACTCTCTGCTCGTCACTGTTCGTCCCTTCAAAATTATAATTGTTATCGAACACAACCTCTTGCAATATTTCATTGTCATCTGTAATAAGATATACATACTCGTCTTCGTCATCAACATTTAGTGTGTTTTCGAAATCAATAATGTCATCAATATTATCTGACGGACAGATGTCGACAGTGTTGGGTCCATTATCATTTAGGACATCACTTTCTTCACACTCAAAGCAAGCATTTTTTGTAATGGTAATAAAATCACTACTATTTGAATGTTCATAACAATCCGTTGCTGTGGTACTCATTCTATCACTACCTATTGCACTATTAAGCGTACCTGCATAATGAATTCCATAGACCCGCTGCGTTGATGTTGAGGATCCTTCGAAATCATACTCATCATCTAAGACAACTTCTTGTAATATTTCATTGTCATCAGTTATGAGATAAGCGTACTCACTACCTGCAGAAATATTAAGTGAATTCTCGAATTCGATGACATCGCTATTATTATCTGAGGGACAGATATCTACAACGTTAGGGCCACTAGCATTCTCTACTTCACTCACTTCACAAGTAGGACCACCGCCACCTACAGGAATCGTAGATCCAAACTCTCCTGATGCCCACAATTGATTAAAAGCCACACAAAAGAATACTATAAAATCATAATCCTCAATATCCACTGAAGATGGAACAGGTACAGTCAACTCGCCACTAAAGTGACCAATTGATGAGAGATTGACAACTTCTACGCCTCCTGATCCGGATACTGAATTATTGAGAATAACTCTGACATCTGGACCTGCTGGAGTAGAAAAGCTGCTAGAAAGTCTTAACTGTAGGTCTCCATTGCTCAACTCTTCTAGAAAGGCATCTCCTGAAATAGAATACAGTTCAGGCATTAATTCTGCTTCTCTTTGTAAGTCTACACTCTGAGCCATACAGATAAAACTCAATAAACTGTAAAAGAGAATTTGTGTAAAAGATTTCATTGTAATGTGCTTGAAGGTAATTGGTAAGTTCTTTTTGTGCATTATAGCAAATGCACATATCTAACTACGCCAATTACGTCAGGAGGGTTGGTTAGCTACTCTCCATTACTAGCAAGGAAAGGTCTTGATGTCTTACACATTACAATTAGTAAAAATGAGTGCATTCTTGTAAACCTTTTTAGACTGGACTGCAATCCTTGTTTTTAAGGTCAGAAAAGCAGTCTATGACTTGCTGTCCACCACTATGACTATCTCTCCTTTTACAGAAGGTTTGGCCTCCAGAGCAAGAATGACCTCATCTATCGAGCCACGTATACACTCTTCGTGGATCTTAGATATTTCCCTAACGACACAGGCTCTTATATCAGTGTCGTGTCCTAAGTCTGTATGCACCTCTCTTATTCTCATCAAGGTCTTAATCACCCGATGTGGAGACTCGTAAAGGATGAAAGGGTTATCTAAACCAAGTAAATATTTGATACGGGTCAATTTGCCCTTTTTCTGTGGTAAGAAACCCTCAAAATGAAACCGATCACAAGGGATGCCCGACATCACTATAGCTGGGATCAACGCCGTAGGACCTGGGAGGCTCGTCATCTCTACACCTGCAGCTACTGCAGCCCGTGTCAAGAGAAAACCTGGGTCAGAGATACCTGGAGAGCCCGCATCGCTTACCAAGGCTATATTCTTGCCTCCTGAAAGCTCTTCTACGATCTTATCCACCCGCTTATGCTCATTATGGCTATGAAAGGCTGAAAGTGCAGTATTGATATCGTATTTACTCAGCAGTCTCTTAGTCACTCTGGTATCTTCTGCAAGGATCAGATCTACTTCTCTAAGGACCCTGATGGCTCTTAAGGTGATATCTTCTAGATTACCGATAGGTGTGGGGACGAGGTAGAGCATTATCTAATGTAATTGACTAATGGGCGCAGTTTCAGCTTAAATATGTACTAAATATGACCCCATATTACCTATTATCAAATTTCTCGGGGCAACTTTAAGTTAATATTGGAGATATTAAAGATTGGGAATGGCAACGAACTCCCTATTTTAGATGTCTTAATCATAGTACAATAACCCCTAGGAACTGCTTATAGCCTATGAGAATCTATTTTGTCCTTCTATCTATCCTGATTGGTACACAATTATGGGCGCAGCCTGTAAATGATGATTGTCTGGGTGCTATATTGATACCGACCACTGACAGCTTCTGCTCTTCTCCAATGGAGTTCTCTAATGAGACGGCAACTGCGGACAATTTGGGAGCAATGATCCAACAACAAGCTATTGATGAATGTGTCAGTCCAGAATTTGGGAACGGGATATGGTTTCAGTTTAGACCAGAAGCACCAGGGATTCTGATGACTATAAACTGTGATAATGCGAATGGTAATTGCAGTTCACCACAGGCTATTTTGCTAACAGGAAGTTGTACTGCAGGACTAGAATTTGTAGAATGTACCCCAGGAACGAGTATTCAGGTAACCGAATTTACCGTGACGGGTCTTACAGTAGGTCAGAGATATTATCTCTTCGTGTCTACAGATAGAGCAGGAACAATGCAACTTTGCATGCAAGATTTTGTGCCTGTACCCTCTCCTCAATCTGATTGTTCGTCAGCAGTACTCTTATGTGATAAATCTACTTTCCAAGTCGAAAACCTCAACTCTACTGGAATAGACAATAATGAATTTGCAGACTTCCAAGATCCAAGGTTTTGCTTACAAAGAGAAGATGCTTCTGCTTGGTACAAGTGGATTTGTAAAGATCCTGGGTCCTTAACCTTTACGTTGACGCCAAATAATAATAGTGTAGGTAGAGAGCCTGATGATTTGGATTTTGCCCTTTTCGAATTACCAGGTGGTCTTGATGATTGTGACAATAAGCAGATGATAAGATGTATGTCTAGTGGTGGCTGCTCCAATAACTTTCAAGATTATATTCAATGCACAGGACCTACGGGTCTAGATCTCACTTCTACTGATACAGATGAATTTCCTGGCTGTGCAGGCGGCTGTGGTTCCTCAGGAGATGATGATAACTTTATTTCTTCAGTTGATATGGTCCAAGGCCGTGCATATGTCCTTATCGTCAATAATTTTTCTATGACTGGACAAGGTTTCAGCATATCGTTTGGCGGAACAGGAACTTTTGAGGGTCCAGAAACAGATTTCGTGCCGATGCCAGTTGGAGATACTTTGGCTTGTGACAAAATGATCATCTTCGAAGACTTTTCGCAATCAGCTGTAGACCCTATCGTCTCTTGGATGTGGAATTTTGGTGAAGGTGCTATGCCACAGACGGCAACTGGACGAGGGGATCATTCAGTAGAGTATGAATCCTTTGGCGAAAAAACTGTGGTACTGACAGTAGAAACATCAAGAGGATGTTTAGTAACATCACAACTAGTTGTAAGAGTTGGTGCTTGCTGCGAAGATTTCCAGCCACCAGTTCTTAATGTAGATATAGAAGGCAATGTCTGCCCTGGTGAAGAAGAAGGGATCTTGTCCTACAACGTAACTTCAGGAGGAAATCCAGAGTTCACCTACAATGTAGCTCCAGTAGATCCCCCTGGTGTCTTTGTACCTAACCCATCAATAGGTGGATTGGGTTCAGGCGACTTTACCGTATTGGTACAAGACATAAAAGGTTGCTTAGACACCTTTGAAGTAACTATACCAGAACCGGAACCACTTGGCGTCGACGCTGGATTTGATGTAGAGGTCGACCTAGGTTTCGAAGACACACTGAATGTTACCGTTGATTCTCCGTTTACAGATTTTACCTACGCATGGGATCCTATAGAAGGGCTAGACTGTCTTGATTCTGATACCATTGATTGTCCAGACCCAGTTGTACTCTCACCTGGAACACAAACTTATACTGTTACTGTAACTGACGAGCGAGGCTGTACAGCGACAGATCAGGTAACCGTACGTACAAATATTGTAAGACCTATCTATTCTCCAAATATTATCACGCCTACAAGTGGAGATGAGAACAGTATTTTCAAATTAGGCTTCGGAAGACAAGTTTCTATCGTACAAGAATTTGCCATCTACGATAGATGGGGTAATGAAATATTCAAGGGCAGTGACATCACCTTAGATGCCAATAACGAGATGACAGTTGGTTGGGATGGAAGCTTTGGTCGCAACAGCGGAAGAGGTACACAATTTGTCAATCCTGGTGTCTACGTTTGGTATGTCGAAGTGCTATTCATAGATGATGTTGTAGAGTCATTTGCGGGAGATGTGACCATTTATAGATAATGCCCGAGACTCACAAATCGCTTACGCCTATCCTATTTAGCATCAGCACAGTATTGTGTCTTATAATGGCATCCTCTTGTACCAATGATATCAAAGACGTCAATAGAATTGTTTCCAAAAGTCAATACCAAGAAGAAAAGGCACTCAACGTAGAAATCATCTACAGCGACTCCGCAGAAGTAAAGGTTAGAATCTATAGCCCCGTTATGATTCGCTACTCTGACAAAGGCGCTTCCTATGATGAATTTCCTGAAGGCTTAAAAGTAGAATTTCTTTCTCCGTCTAAGAAAGTCACCTCTTGGCTGGTTGCAGACTATGCCCTCCGCAAGGACAAGGAAAAGAAAATATTTGTCGAAAGAAATGTTGTCCTCTACAACAAAAAAGATGACAAGCTCGAAACGGATGAGCTCGTCTGGGATGAAGAAGCTGAGGAAGTCTACACTAGCAGACCGGTCAAAATCTCTCAGCCCGCTAAAGGGGACACGAGCTTCGGCTATGGCTTTAAGGCTGATCAAGAATTTACTAGGTTCGAGATCAAAAGAAAGTTTTCAGCCATCAAGAATGTCGATGAGCTGATGTCAGATTTGGAAAACTAATTTTAATTATCCGAATCGCACATTTAGAATGCACTCTTTTTGTTCCTATAAGCTTACGAACCAAATGATTATCAAGCAATTAATCATTTGCCTCGCCGGCCGGCTTTCCCCAGCCAAAACTTATGTTTCGGTTCTCTCGTTTCATAGGTCCATTTAGGACCTATGATGCAACCTGTGGTTGCAACTCTCGTTCATGACTTGAAACAAAAACAGCCTGCCCTGAGCGCAGTC
This sequence comes from uncultured Saprospiraceae bacterium, assembly GCA_937969415.1. Classification (GTDB taxonomy): domain Bacteria; phylum Bacteroidota; class Bacteroidia; order Chitinophagales; family Saprospiraceae; genus RFSX01. Next base: position 22,902 of record CALBWK010000030.1, read on the forward strand.
GAATGGGAAACAAAAAATTCAAGGCTTATTTCATTTCTTAACGGTTCTAAAAACTAGAATTCCTAAACGTTCTGGAAAGAAGGTCTACTGTAAGTAGATCTAAAGTC
>CALBWK010000031.1 GCA_937969415.1 uncultured Saprospiraceae bacterium
CCGCATAAGCCTTGTTTCTAATTATAACTGCTGAATTGTAAGCTATAAATACTGTCGCCCCTCAGCTCCATTATCTCTATTCGTTTCCCCAATAACTTGCCAACTCCCTTTTCTTTCCGATCGTAGCGCAGCGGAGCAGAGAAATCTTCTTCTATATAACTACCTAGCTTGCTACCATATAGCCCCAGAGGGGCGAAATTTGGTTAGAAAAAATCTGCAGACATACCAATAAGCTCCAAAGGAGTGATATGTGGCTTGTTATTAGTTAAGTAATTTTCATTTTGTTGTTTCATAATGCAGAAAGTGAAAAAGGATAAAAAATTATAAATCATAAGTAAGGAGCCATCCAGGCTTACTTTCAAAAAATTAGTATGAGAACAAAACCTGGCTACATTTTACCATATAGATAGTCTCAGAAAGACGAGATACAGTTACCATAAATAAGTGAATGATTTTTATTCTGTTTTGAGAAAACTCTTATTCTAATATCTCATTTATACATTGAGCTACAGTAAAAATCCTATTCTATGAGCAAGTCTTTTTTTCTTCATATCAGTATTCTTATTACTGTTATAACATATACTTCTTGCACAACTGTAAATAAGGAAATTAGTGCTGCATCAAATGCCAATTTATCTAAACTGAGTCATAAAGCTAAATGCATCCACTTTCTAAACAGCTTTAATAATTCTACTAAGATTGAGACCGGGCTGATTAGTAATACTAACTTTATACACCACGACCTGAGCATTGCTGATGGTAAATCAGCCTATCTTAAAAAAATGTCCACTTTTGTAAAAGCAAATGGAAATATACAGATCATACGGTCATTTCAAGATGGCCCCGTTGTCGCTATCCAATCCAAGTACGCATCTGATAAGGAGAATAAAATAGTCTTCGATGTATTTCGATTTAAAGGTGAATACATTGTAGAATATTGGAACAATAGCGAAGCTGTCAAACCGCCCAATCCTAGTGGTAGAAGTCAAATAGATGGATATCTCAATATTGAAGACTTGGGAAAAACGGAACAGAATAAGAAAATAGTTCACGATTATCTTACCGCTTTACTTATTGACAAAGATCTTGATAAAGCAGAAAGATTTTGGGAAGGCAACAATTATATACAACACAACACCAATGTTCCAGACGGAGCTGATAGTATCAAAGATTTAATTAAAAGATTTCAACGAGATGGAACAAAAGTAGGCTACAAAAAAATACATAAACTCATTGGAGAAGGCAATTTCGTTTTAGCCATAAATGAAGGGTTTTACGAAAATAGCTCCTTTGCCTATTTTGATTTGCTTAGAGTAAAAAACGGCAAAATTGCAGAACACTGGGATGTCATCGAACTTATACCTGAATCTCATCTTTGGAAAAACAAAAATGGGAAATTTTGATCACACCTAATGGCGGAGGCTGGGCGCGAGCGCTAGGCTTTTAATTATGAATATTGAATCGTGAATTATAACAAAGGCTGCACGCGAAGGCTAGGCACTCAGCACCAAGGCTCTTCTTTTAGTGCGCATAATGGGCTGCCCACGAGCGCTGGGCTTATAATTATGAATGTTGAATTGTGAATAGTACTTACCCCAAACAAGCATAGCGGTTCCTAATTATGCAAGGAGTCAGAGGGTAGCGAGACTAAAACCATCCTCTTATTCCCTTCATAACTTTCTAGCCCAGCCTTGTTGATATGGCTTTCTAGCCCTTTTCTGAGATTTAATAGGCTTGTTCTGTACTTGCCTAGTCAAGGGTTAAGTAATTCTTAAATAGAGCCCTATCCTACTGATAATCACCACTATACGTGGGTCTCTGATGACTATTCGGGATAAATAGCGTATCTTCGCGCCCGTTTTGATTGAGTAATTATTAAAGCTAAATGGGCCGATACTTATAGCTTCCCACCTATTCATTGGCCCCATTTTCAAAAATCACAGATGAGTAAGAAGAGAGTATTGTTCGTGACGCAGGAGATGAATCCTTACACTACCATTTCAGAAATCTCGGATATCGTCAGACAATTGGCGCCATTCGCACAGGGTCAAGGTATGGAAGTTAGGGTGCTCATGCCTAAATATGGCAGCATCAACGAGAGACGACATAGACTACATGAGGTAGTCAGACTGTCAGGGATGAACATTATTGTAGATGATGACGATTATCCATTGATTATCAAGGTAGCCTCGCTACCTGGCGCTAGGTTACAGGTCTATTTCCTAGATAATGAGGAGTTTTTTAAGAGAAAGTTCGTCTTTAATGGCGAAGATGAGAAGCCATTTGAGGACAATCAAGAAAGAATGGTCTTTTTCTGCAAAGGTGTAGTAGAGACTGTCAAGAAATTCGGTTGGCCACCAGACATCATCCACTGCCATGGCTGGATGACGAGCCTCGTTCCTTTCTTTTTAAAGACTGTGTATTCCAACGAGCCTATATTTGAAAAGTCTAAAGTGGTCTATTCTGCTTATGAAAATGCGTATGAAGAGACCTTTACGGAGAAGTTCTTCGAAATTGCGGCCATCAATCAGCTAGAAACAGAAGATATGGCTGAATTTAATGTCGGAGGAAAGCCTAAATTACTCCTAGGGGGTATAAAATATGCTGATGCACTCGTTAAAGGGGCAGAAAAACTACCCGATGACGTTATGAAGGCCATTGATGCTGCTGATAAGCCTCTCCTTGAGGCATTTCCAGAAGAAGAAATCAATGACCAAATGATGGAATTCTATAAGGGTCTCTTAGAACCAGAATCTTAAGAAACATATGAAATACCTCAGCTTATTATTAGTGTCCCTAGGGATTCTCATAGTCGCATGCAATGACCCTATCAATATTGGGTCAGATATATTGGACCAAGAAAACAGTGAAGTTTCTCTGGATTTACTTCCGATAGAGGCCATAACCACTTCAGAAGATAAAGTCATCTCATTTACGGAAAACGTAAGTAACTCACTGTATATGGTCGGTAATCTTGATGACTCTACCTATGGTCGGACAGAAGCCACAGTGTATTTTAGTGTCAACTTGATTGGTGATTTTGTAAATGAACTCAAAGACGCTTCTTTAGTCGATTCTGTAGTGCTTGTATTAGAATATGATACTCTTGGAAGATACGGTGCAGATAATATTGTACACGACTTAGAGCTTCTTCAGTTAAGTGAACCTTTCAGTAATTTTGACATGACAACAGACACGCTATTTAGTGATTCTGAGTTAGAAACAGAAGCTACGCCGTTTTGGTCAGGTCAAGCACTAATAAATCAAACCGACTCTATTTTTATTGGAGACTACCTCCAAGATACGACAGGATTTAGAGTCTCTGCAGAACTCCGAATCGCTCTCGAAAAAGAAAAGTGGACAGATCTCTTTGCTGATCAACCTGGAACTATAGACGAAGATTTATTCTCACAAATAGTGCCTGGCTTTGCCCTTAGATCTTCCACAAACAACAGTATTTTCGGAGTAGATATAGGTGCAAACGCGACGATATCCAGCTCTTCGAGGATAATATTTCACTATAGAAATAATGAAGGAGAAAGAAATGTCTACGCTACACCACTTGGTCTTACAAGACATAACCAGATCTTGCACGACGACAGTGGTAGTGCTTTAGAGACAGATAGACAAGAGATGGATCAGGAGAGACTTTATATACAACCACAAGGAGGTGCAGAGATTGAAATTGATCTGGCAGCTCTCTTAGATCAAGAACCATTTATTCTTAATAGTGCTCAGATAGAGTTAACTGTTGTAGACCCAATAGATGAAGACTTCCGTATACCCAACTTACTCAATGTAACTTTCAGAGGAGAAAGTGGAGATGAATTTTCAATTATTGACTTCACCAATATTACAAGATTCGGTGGATCCCCAGAAGAAGTTACGGAAGATGGAGAAACTCTGACACGATATACTATGGATATAACTGGACACGTCAATCTTATTCTAGATGGAAATGTCGAAGACACCAAAATTAGAGTGATACCTACTCCTCGAGCTTTTGTCCCGACACGTACTAGAGTCTTTGGACCCAATAGTGCAGAGAGTCCTCTCATAGTGAAAATTATAAAAACCAACCCTTAAGACCTCTCTATTTATATGTGTGGTATAGTTGCTTATATAGGTAAAAAGAAAGCCTTCCCGATTCTCATAGAAGGTCTTAAAAGGTTAGAATATCGAGGGTATGATAGCGCTGGGGTTGCTATACTTAATGGAGACCTACATGTGCTCAAAAAGCAAGGCAAGGTCAATGACCTTGAACGTCATGTAGAGAAAAGCGGTGTCTCTACTGACTGCAACATCGGAATAGCACATACGCGATGGGCAACACACGGTGTTCCTAATGACACAAATGCACACCCTCACCTCTCTGGAAATGGCCGCCTTGCTCTTATCCATAATGGTATTATAGAAAACTATAGCTCTATAAAATTAGCGCTGGAATCAAGAGGCCATGTGTTCCAATCAGAAACAGATACAGAAGTACTCGTACATCTGATAGAAGAAATACAAGAATCAAAAAATCTTCCATTAGAAGAAGCAGTACGTGTAGCACTTAATCAAGTTGTCGGTGCCTATGCAATCGTCGTAATGGACAAAAATGAACCGGACAAAATTGTTGGGGCAAAAATTTCTAGTCCAATGGTCTTCGGTATAGGTGAAGAGGAGTTTTTTCTGGCCTCTGATGCCTCACCAATAATAAAGTATACCAATAAGGTTATCTATCTTGAAGATGGAGAAGTGATTACCATCACTAGAAATGGCGAATACGAAATCAGAACTCTTGAAAACAAACTTTCGGATCCCAAAATCTTAGAGCTAGAACTCAAAATAGATGAGCTAGAAAAAGGGGGC
>CALBWK010000032.1 GCA_937969415.1 uncultured Saprospiraceae bacterium
TTTAGACTTCACGACGATGAATGCTATTACGATGAAAATTTTCACTACAGCACCTATAGGTACAACTGTAAAGTTTAAGTTGGAAGGCGCAGGGGAAACAGAAAGAGATGTCTTTACAACAGTATCCAATGCGTGGGAGGAGTTGACTTGGGATTTTACTGGCGAGCCGCAAAATTTTAACTCTTTGGTCTTTATGTTTGATTTTGGCAATATAGGCGATGGCTCAGAGACATCTACTTTTCTTTTTGATGATATACAACAACTCTTTGGTGGTGCCCAATTGGACTTGCCTGTAGATTTTGAAGGAGTTGGCATTAATTATACTGTTACTGATTTTGGTGGCAATCGTTCTACATTGACTACAGACCTTACTGATCCTAATAATCAAGTCATCGAAGTCATAAAGACGGATCAAGCTGCAACCTGGGCAGGTACGACTATCGGTACTCCTGGAGGTTTTGCAACGAATATACCTTTGACGCTTACGGATTCCAAGATGCGGGTAAGGGTCTGGTCACCAGATGCAGGGATTCCTATCCGACTTAAAGTAGAAGACTCAAAAGATCCAACGCATACTTGTGAGACAGAAACAAGGACAACTGTAGCAGGAGATTGGGAAGACTTGGAGTTTGATTTTACAAATGAAGCACCAGGCACAGCACAATTAAGTACTGGCCTCAATATGGGATGGACATACAATATGGCCTCAATATTTTTCAATTTTGGAACTGAGGGTGCTGCTGTAGGTGAAAAAACCTATTACTTTGATGACGTCATCTTTGGGCAAAGAACGACAAGCACTACTACCTTTCCAGAATTACGAGGATTAGAAATTTTATCTAATCCTACACCTGATTTCTGGACTATCATAACCAAGCAAGAGCCTATCAATAAGGTAGAAATTTACAATATGAATGGCCAACTTGTTTCAGACTTCAGACCTAACAGTACTTTTATTAAGATTGATGCGCAATTATTGCCAGCAGGAACTTACCCTACTATAATCAAAGGGAGTTCCGAAACAAAAACGATTAAGTTGATCAAGCAATAACACATTGTCATACCAAATGAAATAGCTTCAAAATTGTTTTATACAATTTTCACATATATATGGCACGTTCTATCCTTGATGAACTACTACTTAAGTCAACAATAGAAAGCTATGCTCTATCTATGGGAAGACAAGTCTGATGACAAATTAAGCATTCTTGGTAATACTGGTGACTTACTTTTCCATATAGTCAACACGAAAGTTACGCTGTTAATGATAGGCGGTATTGTGGCCGCTACTTTGAATAACAAACTCCTAGGTCTCGCCATAACACTTTGCTTTAGTGCAATAGGTTACGTCATAATCAAAGAAGTATTTGAAAGATTCTGGCACGGTTTCAACAGGTCTTATGCAATTAGTAATGATGGTATTCATTTTGAATGGGGACTTAGAAGAAAACACGAACTATTTGTACCCTTTAGCTCTATAATCAAAGTAACTCTTGTTGGATACAGAAAGAGTGCTTTAAGTACAATATACTTTGACACCAATGACAACACCATACTCGATAGATATCCACAACTAGCTACTGACGAAAGCTTCAAACTGAGCTTTGACAAAATAAAGAATGGAGACAAAGTAATATCTCTGCTCCAAAACCTCAGAAAAGATGTCAAAACAATTGCACCTCAGCCTGAAGACGACAGAGGCATTTATAAATACATACCACTTTGGATTAATAGAGTCTACTGCTTTGTTGCTTTCCTATTCCTCTGTTATGGTACTTTCAATCTCATCTCAATTTTTGATTTTCATTTATTAGGTTACACTGAAGTGGAAACAACCATTACCAAACAAAAATATAAAGGCTACTATAATCACAATGACTACCATAAACTACACACACAAGAGGGCTACACTTTTGATTTAGAGACAGGGCGGAATTTGACAGGAACAACAATTACTCTTGGCATTAGTCCACTATTTTCAAGAGTTATTTTTGTTAAACTAAAACACAAAAAATCCCATAAACTTCTATCATGCTATAGTGGCCTATCCCTTCTTTCTAGACTGTTGACGCTTATTGTTACATTGGTTATAGGCATTTACATCTTATATCGAAGGGGATATATAAGTATCGAAGATGTCGGACTATTCATTATTTTTCCTTTGGCTATGATACTCGTGTCTAACAGTCTTTTTGGGCTTTCTTATGTTGGATAAATTTTGATTCAAATATCTTCCACAAAAAATATAGTATTCCCAATCAAATCAGAGAGTCAAGCTCAGCGGTCTTCCAAGTGTTTTTATGCGCAGTTAATCTTTGCTAATCGTACTTTTTTTGTAAACTCTCTAAAGAACCTCCCGTTCGATATCTTGACTAGGCAATACGTCTATGGGGGGTGAATCATTCCGCGTGCATTCTCTAAATTAAAAAAGCGCAAAGGTTACTTTTTGATCACTTTACCAAGCAGTTGAGCACTTCCGTTCTCTTGAATACCTAAAATAAAATAAGGTCCTGTATTCCAGTGAATACCATCAACATCAACTGAAGTAAGATCGGTCGCCACAACTGAAGTCTGTGTCCGACCCATAAGATCAGTAACAACTATCCGCTCAAAATCACCCTCGTAAGATATATTCAGGTTATTGGCAAACGGGTTAGGATATATAGCCACCTCTAATTGATCATCAAATGTCGAAACAGGTGGTAAGGCAGCCCAGAAAGACACCCATGGTCTCGCTTGTTTGATAATTAATTGGTCCTCTGCAGTGATTTTGTACTCTATATCCATCGCAAAACTCTGGTCTCCCTCCGCTCCATAGAGCACTTCAAACTCACTATGAATCTTCTCCATAAATTCACGCATTTGATCTCGATAAACCTCAGTCATTATCAACTCTCCATCTTCTACCTGATTAGAGAACCTGATGATTCTATCTTCAAAAAAGTCAATTTTCTCGAGGATAATCTCTTCTGGAATAGAATTCACATCAGGATTTGTCACTAGATTCTCACCTACTTGTGTATTAATATAGTTGGTAAAAAATGAGCCATAAATCGGATCTAAAGTTACGCCTACGCCGTTTGCTTTTTCTTCTTGATAATTTGGATGACACAATACACCCATAGCTGCAGAGAAGTGATCGATTCTATAAAAATCACGTTCTTCATAAGCTCTCAGATTCCACATACTTGCATAGACTTGCTTAATAGACTTGGAGATATGACCTTCATCTAGATGCTGCGTCTTAGAAGTGTAAAGACCTGCTCCACTAAAGCCTGGTAAATCTTCGTTGTTAGTACTCGACCTGCAACGTACTGCAGTTCCTGCAGGAAACGATCTGTGCATCTCATCTAAGTCATCCAAGATCCATTGTGGCATCTCTGCTGCTCGTATTTCTTTTCTAAAATCTGACAAAGCTTCTATCCTATATTCCAAGTCAGTTTCAAATTCTGGTTCTGCAAGAATCTCTCGTGCTTGATTGTAAAAATCATTGTGCAACATAAATTCGTGGTAGTAATTAAAAGGAATTCCGTACCCATCAGGAATCGTTCCCTCAGGAAAACCAAAAGTGCGCATTGTGGCGACATTAGTACACTTTGCTCCAAAACCATCACTCATATCAAAGGTTATATCTGCAAGAGGCAATATCTCTTTATAATCCAAATTCCGCTTAGGCACTTGATCTTGTGAAGGCCTTAGGTCCTCAAACCAATCATCAACTTCTTCTAAAGTTGCTTCGCGGATAGTATATCTCTCAGATTCTACTTTATAATAAATGTACTTACCTAACAGACTAGAGATCAAAGGGTCATCTAATGGATCTCTAATAAAAGCATTGGGGACACCATCTTGTATAGCCCGCAAATTGACATGCGATAAAGGTGTCTGGATAAAAGACGTGATAATACCTCCTACCCTAGGTAAAAAATTTGGTACAGATTCATACAATACGATATCCGTTGCACTAGGTGTATCTTCTGGTTCCAAAGCTCTTAATAGCCCATAGCCTTCCGCAAGATTAAGCGGCAAATATTCTATGTCTTCAAAAATTTCATTTTCAAATACAACATGAACACGAGAATTATCATATTCGGTCTTTTCATCAAAATATTCTGTCTCACTAAAAGTCGTCACGTAATATGACAAGTTATTAGTCAAAAAAGGCATATTCTTGGCTATCAGCTCTTGTGTTTTCTGTACTGTATTAAATGGTTCTGGATCACCAAATGAATAAGAAAAACTATAGACGCCTAAGGTTCCATTATCTGCTCTTAAATTAGGGTAATATGTAATCTCTCCACTATAATCCATTTCATACCAACTAACAGAATTATAAAAATCTGCATGGATATAATGTGTGTTACTATTTATAAAATATATCTGTGGGTCCTCCGAGAAAATATCTGCTACAGCAAACTTTACAAATTCTCGATTATCTAAAAATGGTGCCCAAGGGATAATTACATTATCTACAGACAAAGTTTCAAATGTAGCTCTGCTATCAATAGCAACTTGACCATCATCAATGTCGACTGGAGAAGCTGCATTAAAAGGACTACTATTGGGAATAGCATCGAACTCTGTCACATCATCTCTACCATCTTTGTCTTGGTCGCCAGGCTGAGTGAGGGCATATTCCCGCACTTGATAGTGAGATTGTGGCAAACCACGTAACGGTTCTGTAATCGATGTCCGCCCATCGACACCTTTTACCATAGATGTTCCTACTCGTTCAAAATCACCAGTATCATTATGTCTCACTTGCAAAACATAATAATTGTCAGAGCTAGAATTGACTTCTATTTGCAATCCACCGAGGAGATCTACATCATAGGATTCTATAGGCACAATAGTCTGACCTATGATTGCAGTTGATAGACCACTAACTAAGGAAATCAGGAAGCATAAAAAAAGACGATGATTCATCATGAAATTATTTGTTTCAATAATAGTTGAAGACGCTGATTTTGAAGCAGATATAAAGCCTATCCATTCACCATACTACCATCAAAAAGGACCAACAGAAAATTTATGACCTCTAGGAAACATTAATGGATAGAATTACTCTTGAAAACTACGAATCTACATAATAGAAATAGCATAAATTCCGTAAAACGTTGCATTTAGTATGTTGGTATTTACATTCCTGCAGATATTTATTGATTTTATTTGTTTTTGGGATTAAAATCCAATGTATCTGTATATTTTACGTTGTGAGTTATCAAAAATCCCTAAGTATCAAGGAGTGGGCAGAGGAAGACAAACCTCGAGAGAAGCTCCTACTCAAAGGTAAGGCTGCCCTTAGTGAAGCAGAGCTCATTGCCATCCTCATCGGCTCAGGTACCCGCGAAGTGTCGGCAGTAGAGTTATCCAAGAAGATCCTTTCCGGTTTTGATCAGGACCTCAATACACTCGGTAGAGCCAGTATAAGTGAACTAATGAAATACAAAGGCATCGGCGAAGCCAAAGCCATAACTATTGCTGCTGCTCTAGAACTCGGTCGCCGCCGGCAGCAAACACAAGTCAGAGAAAAGCCAAGAATTACGAGCAGTGGAGATGCCTATCAGTGTGTTGCTGGGACTATGGAAGACTTGGGTCACGAAATCTTCAAGGTCTTAATGCTTAACAGAACCAATAAAGTAACCCGTATAGAGACCATTAGTATCGGCGGCATCGCCGGTACAGTAGTAGATCCTAAAGTAGTATTCAAAAAAGCTATAGAAGCGCAGGCCAGTAGCATTATCCTTTGTCATAACCATCCCTCTGGCAATCTCAAGCCCTCACAAGCCGACCTCAGTCTCACAAAAAAATTAGTTGCCGCAGGTAAGACTTTAGAGGTCAATGTACTAGATCATCTTATAATTTCTGAAGAAGGGTACTTTAGTTTTTTGGATGAAGGGTTGATATAATTTTCTTTATTTTCATTTCGAGTCTCGTCGAGAAATCTTCGTTCTTGTAAAAGGCAATCCTCTTCTGTCGGAATTAGGATTTTTAGGATTAGGGGATTATAGGATGGTTTCTTTCTGTCAGACTACAAACAATTGTCTCGCAATTTTTCATTTCGAGCATCGCCGAGAAATCTCCGTTCTCGTAATGAGATAATATTTATGGTCTGAGTAGTGTCAATCCTCTTCTGTCAGAATCAGGATTTTTAGGATTAGGGGATTTCTAGGATTCCTACCACACCCTACCGCACTACCTCAAATCTTCCTGCTAGAACGCCATTAGCTTTATGTATAGATGGTGGGTAGATAGATTGCCATTCCTATAACTAGTAGGAACTAATCAAAAATAGTGGATTGGGGTTAGAGTGCCAAAAAGTATGGGGTGGATAATGAAGAAAGGTAGAGTGTTGTAACCGGTTATTATGATATTCGTTAAGGCTTTTTATATATTATTCATTTTGGGTAATAGGTAGGTACTTTCCTGTCGGAATTAGGATTTTTAGGATTTGGGGATTATTAGGATTTAAGACATTACTCCTTTCATTTCAGCTTGCCTTTTTAAGTTCATAGGGCTTTAAAAAAGCGTAGTAATTTAGTTTAAACTCTGTGCCTAACTTCAAGGCGATTTGTTTTGTTATTTCTCTTCTATATTTAGTTATATCATTTACCAACTGTGGAGATATTCCGATTCGAAGTGCTAACTCTTTTTGGCTAAGGTTGTTTTTAGATAACAAATCCGCAAGCAATTCAACTGGATTCAAACTCAATAAATATTTTTCAGTTTGCTCCTCGTTATATTTTTGGATTAAAAACGACAACAATTCTATCTCGTCATCATATTGGGCCGAGTAATTATCTGTTAGTTTTTTAAGTTGATCGCAATACACATTGTATTGTCTATCATCTTTAATTATTGTGTGTTTTAACTTTTCCATTATTTAAACATATTTATTTCATATGTCAATTATACTTACAAAAAATTCCTACACGATATCGAGATTAACTTATTTTAAGTTAATATTTGTTTTGAACTTACTAAGAGAAATGAAGCAATATATACATTCTCAAATTTTCACCCACTTTTTTTCATTGCCAAAAAAAGTTCGCAAAAAACGCTAGTTGTTTGAAATGCATTTAGGGTTTCTATGGTTGCTTGTCGGCGATAATGCTATGGATATATTTGATGCTCAGTGCTTACTGCTATGTAGTTATAATATTGAAATGAAGTCTACGTTTTCGTGGGTTCATCTAATTTTTCTCGTCGGCTGACAAACAACTGCTGAGTCAAATTGAGCTTATGCCCTCCTAAGACAAGTAAAGTCATTATTAGTACATACAGAGTATAGCATCCTATGACCAGAAATCCTTATGCTGAATACGTATCGAAAACAAGGTTATCACTCCATTTTTCCATTTCGAGCATCGCCGAGAAATCTTGTTCTAATAAAGGGTAAGTCATCATCTGTCAGAATTAGGATTTATAGGATTTGGGGATTTTAGGATTCTCATTCGTGGGCTGACAAACAACTGCTGAGTCAAAATTGAGCTTATGACATTCTTACCTATCTTGCACCCATGAGCTACTACAAGGGAAAAACAATATGGATAACAGGTGCCAGCGCCGGCATAGGAGAAGCCCTCGCTCTGACTCTCGCAGAAAAAGGGGCTAGCCTCATCTTGTCTAGTCGCAAAAAACCAGGTCTTGATAAAGTCGCTTCCGCTTGCCTCACCAAAGGTGCACCCAAGGTTGATGTCTTACCGCTAGACCTCGCCGAGCACTCGCAGCTCGATACCCTTATAAATGAAAATCAAGCCCTCTTAGCCCACGTCGATATTCTCATCAATAATGGGGGTATCTCTCAGCGCTCTCAGGTAGCAGAGACAGATTTTGCTGTGTATAAGAAGCTGATGGATATCAACTACCTAGGGACGGTCAAGCTCTCTCTTGGCGTCCTACCCTTTTTTAAGCAAAGAAATACTGGGCACTATGTCAGCATCAGCAGTATGGCAGGAAAGTTCGGCGTGCCTGGCAGATCGGGGTATTCTGCGTCCAAGATGGCGCTACACGGGTTCTTTGATGCCCTCCGAGCAGAGCAGAGGTCGACTGGCATTAAGGTGACCCTTATTTGTCCTGGATATATCAAAACGGATATCTCGCTCAATGCACTGACCAGTGATGGCAGCCCGCAAGGGACGCTTGATGAGGCACAGCGCAATGGAATGGATGTCGATACGATGGTTGATCAGACGTTAAAGGCCATCGCCAAAGGCCGAGAAGAGGTCCATATCGGTGGGTTTAAGGAGGTGAAAATGGCAGGGTTTGTGGCTAGAGTCTTCCCTGCTACTTTTAGGAAAATCATCGCCAAAGCCAAGACGACCTAGATTTAACCCTTCCTACACCTAGTATCTTAGCCAATTTGGACTAATTGATACTACTTTCCACAGGGCTGTGGTCGGATAATTGTCTTGAATTACCGACATTCACACCTTACAATCAACTAAAAATAAAATACATAGCTATATGGACATTTTTGATCGTATAAAGGGGGATAGAGGTCCACTAGGTCGATACTCAGAAGTGGCAGAAGGGTACTTCATATTTCCTAAACTTGAGGGCGAACTGAGCAATAGAATGCAGTTCCAAGGCAAAGAGACCATTATGTGGTCGGTCAATAACTATCTCGGTCTCGCTAATCACCCAGATGTCCGTAAAGCGGATGGTGAAGCGGCAATGAAATGGGGTCTAGCCTACCCAATGGGGTCAAGAATGATGTCTGGCAACACCTCTCTCCACGATACTCTGGAGAAAGAGCTGGCGGAATTTGAATCCAAGGAGGCTGCCGTTCTAGTCAACTTTGGCTATCAAGGTATTATGTCAGCTATAGACTGTCTTCTCTCGAGAAGAGATGTGGTAGTTTATGACGCAGGTTGTCACGCCTGTATCGTAGATGGAGTTAGAATGCATTCTGGTAAGCGATTTGCCTTCCAGCATAATGATATTGCTAGCCTCGAGAGTATGCTAGAGAAGGCAACTAAAATAGCTGAGGAAAACAAAGGTGGAATTATGGTTATCTCTGAAGGTGTCTTCGGTATGCGTGGAGATCAAGGAAAACTCAGAGAGATCGTTGCGCTTAAGGACAAGTATTCTTTCAGACTTATGGTGGATGATGCCCATGGCTTTGGCACACTCGGAAAGACTGGAGCTGGAGCTGGAGAAGAACAAGGTGTACAAGATGAGATAGATGTCTACTTTGCCACTTTTGCAAAGTCGATGGGTAGTGTCGGTGCCTTCCTCGCAGGTGATAAGGATATGGTACAATATCTTAAATACAATATGCGATCGCAAATCTTTGCAAAGTCATTGATGATGCCTGTCGTAGAGAGCGCTCTCCTTAGATTACGCATACTTAAGACAATGCCAGAGTTGAAAAATAAACTTTGGTCCAATGTCAATAAACTACAGTCAGGACTCAAGGCTGCAGGATTTGATATCGGCAACACCAATAGTTGTGTGACCCCAGTCTATATGAAAGGCTCCGTAGAAGAAGCTATGCGTCTAGTCTATGACCTTAGAGAGAATCACAGAATCTTCTGTAGCATAGTTGTCTACCCTGTTGTACCAAAAGGTGTCATCCTCTTGAGATTGATTCCGACAACTGTACATACAGATCAGGATATAGCAGAAACAATCGAAGCATTCAAAGCTATATTGACGAAATTGGAAAATGATGCTTACAAATCTGAGACGGTCGCATAGCAACAACCCCAAAAAACCAAATTGAAACGAGCAGAACTCACAGAACCGATTATCTCAGGGATCCAACAAATCGGTATCGGTAACACCTCCGTCTATGACACGTGGGCTTGGTACCGCAAGCAATTAGGGATGGACTTACCTGTCTTTGACGAAGCTGCTGAAGCAGAGTTAATGCTGCCCTATACGGGTGGGCAACCGCGCAGTCGACACGCTATTCTTGCTCTAAATATGATGGGTGGTGGCGGTGCAGAGATATGGCAATATACCTCTAGAAAAGGACAGCCCGCAGCACAACCTATCCAAGCTGGAGATCTCGGCATCTATATCGCCAAGTTCAAATCGCCTGACATTCAAAAGTCTCATGACTTTCTAAGTCAAGAAAACGAAACCTCTCCTATTACGCAATCGCCAGATGGTAGACAGCATTTCTATACCAAAGACCCTGATGGCAACCTCATCGAACTAGTCCAATCTGATAGTTGGTTCAAGAAAAAGCTATCACATAGCGGAGGTGTATCAGGTGTCACAATTGGTGTTACGGAGATGGAAAAATCTATAGAATTTTATAGAGAAATATTAGGCTATGATCGGATCGTCTACGACGAAACTAGATCCTTCGAAGACTTTCAATTTCTTGACACAGATAATAAATTCAGACGTGTCTTATTAACGCATTCTAAGCCGAGAGTCGGGCCATTCTCTAAGCTCTTCGGCACAACAGAAATAGAACTTCTACAAGTCTACGATAGGACGCCTAATAAAATATTTGCAGATAGAATGTGGGGAGATCTTGGTTACATTCATCTTTGCTTTGATATTATCGGGATGGCTGCACTCCGTGGCAAATGCCTAGCCTATAAGTGTCCCTTTACTGTAGACAGTGGTGACTTTGATATGGGCGAAGCTGCTGGGCAATTTGCTTACATCGAAGATCCTGATGGCACACTTATAGAATTTGTAGAAACCCACAAAGTGCCGATTATGAAAAAGTTTGGCTGGTACTTAGACCTCAGAAAAAGACCAGCAGAAAAATCTTTACCCAATTTTATGTTAACAGCTATGGGTTGGGGTCGAGTTAAAGATAAGTAATTGACATCCTGATTATTTTGTCCCTCAAAATTTCTAGCAGTTATCAATAACCGCAGAACAAATTCCTTCTAATAAAATAACAACAGAATACTAAGTGGTCATCACTTATCCGCCCACCAAATCTTCACGTTGGTTTCATCTCCACCCATAGCAGAAACCTGTTCAAGGTAATTTTCAGAGTTGAGTGCAGCTTCTGAAGGAGGATAGGTAAATCTATGAAACTCATTTTCCTCCTTGGTGCGAGGTAACATATTTGTCCTTCTCAACAGACTGAAAGCCTCCCAAGGTTGTCGGAAAGAATCTATCCATCTCTGTGCATAGATCTTTCTAAGGTTGTCTTCTTGTGTAGCACCGATATCGATAGCGTACTTAGGATACTGCACTACTGCAAACAGCTCGGCTATACCTAATATAGGCGACTTATTAATCCATATCTCAGAGTTGACCATAAGATCTTGCCAAAACTCGAGTGACTCTAGTAAGCCTAGAGCATATTCTTGACTAGCAAGAGAAACGTCTGGCGTAACCCCAATACCTCGTAAAAAAATCTCAGCACGTAAGTACTTTATCTCAGCAGAGCTCATCAATATTTCGGGGATGTCTTTTTCATCTCTTACTAGATAAAAATTGACAGGGCTATATATATTATCTACTCCTTTATTAGAATAAGCCGCATCTCTAAAGTCTTTATTATAAGGCTGTCCACCCGATTGGGGTGTATTGCCATCTGAGATTTGCGGGAAAGGTACCCATTCATCATTTACGTTATGCTCAAAAAATATGGTAGCTCTGGGATCGAGGATCTCATTCCCTTCTGTCATATAATTCCACATAGTGGTTCCCATTCGTACTTTATTGTGCTCACGGAAGGACCAGTTTACACCTTGGTTAGACCAAGTCTGTTCCCGCGGACTCATAACAGCGTCGAGACCTTTTACAAGCGTATTAGCGCCACTTAATATGAGATTCCCTACCCTTCCTTCAACATACTCCGGATCTTTATCATACATACGGACAAGATGTCTAAGTTGCAGCGAGTTAGAAAATCTCGACCACTGATCCAGATTGTCACCAAAGAGGGTTTCTGAGGGGCCATAACGTAAGTAGTCATTGCCAAGGCTTGTCTGTCCACCTCCGCTCAGTACAGCAGAAGCTGACTCTAGGTCTGCTATTAATTTTTTATATATGTCTTCTTGTTTATCGTAGCGAGGTCGCACTATGGCTTCCTCCGAAAAACTTCTTCCTGCTTCCGAGTAAGGGATATCTCCAAACAAGTCAGTCACCTGAAAAGTCTTGTAAGCCATCAATATGTCTAGCTGGGCTTTGAGGACTGCAACGATCTCAGGATCTTCTTGTTGGGTTTCAAATCGGTCGTATAATTCGTTAGCGTTTTTTAAGGCCTCATAATAATTGCTCCAGACATCCTCGCTACCGCCTGTGATATTACCAAACGTCTGAGCTGTGACGACCGCCTGCTCTGTCACATCATACAGTACCTCATTATGTAAAAACAACTGCCTATTCCAGCCCAGTCTCAGAGAAGATACTATTTCATTAAATACAGCACCAAAGGACACAGTGGTCGGCGCAAGTGGATTCTGATTTATTTCCTCAAAACCATCTTCACAACTTGTGCACAGAAAAATTGCTAGGCTGCTGACAAGTAAAATCTTCTTCATTGATTAAAATTTAGAACTGAGTCTGATACTTACTGATCTCATACTAGGTAGCGAAGCCCACTCGAGACCTTGTGCATTACCTGCACTGTTAGCACCTTCCGGATTTATATTGTCCGGAATAGAACTATAAAAGTAAAACAGGTCTCTACCCACTAACGCTACATTCAGATTTCTCAAAAACTTCATTCTCTGTAGATTTTTTTTCGAAAAAGAATAAGCCAATGATAACTCCCGCAGCTTTACCCAAGTATTATCAAGTATACCTGGAGTGGTCAAGACTCTTCCCCAGCCGCCCGCATTGGGTAGATACTTATAATAATAATGGACCACCTGTTGATTTTCACTTCCATCTGCCAATACGCCAGGGAGTATCACGCCGATATTGCGCTCATTGCCATCCGGGTCTACATAAGGAAGACCGCCTCCATTTCTTTCCAACAATGTAGCAGGACTCTGTCCTGTCTGTAAGCCTATCACATGGGAGCCAGCATAAATCTGACCGCCAATCCTAGTATCTACAAGACTATTTATCCTTAGGTTTCCAAGTTTAAGTTCTGTCGTCCATCCGCCTGTAACTTTGGGTGAGGCATTGCCTATGGGTACAATCTCATCGGTAATAGCATAATGTGTTCCCTCATCATTTAAGATCGGTTGTCCATTTTCGTGTCGAATATGATCAAAGCCATATATCGTACCATACTCTTCCCCTTCTCGTACTCTAATCTTAGGTCCGAAGTCTCCCCAAATCTCACCGATCTCTAGAAACTCAGCACCATCACCCAAGCTCTTCACAAAATTTCTATTGCGGGAGAGATTCAACCCCGTACTAAAATATCCATTTTGCCATTGTGCCACATAAGCCTTAATGCCTAATTCAAAACCATAATTCTCGAGGGCACCATTGTTAATGGTAATCTCTGTTGCACCTGAAGAAGTGGGCACTGGTGATTCTAGTATCTGATCAAAGGACTCTATATAGTAATAGGTAAAGTCTACATTTATCTTATCCTCTAACAGGCCAAGCGTCATCCCAGCTTCATAAGAATTAGCTCTCTGTGGTTCTAGACCAGAAGGTGGCTTAATACCAGGTAGAGATGCCGTCTGCTGCCCTCCAAAGGAGCCCGTATTAAATACAAAGTCTAACAAAAAAGGATCAGTATCTGATGCCGTCTGTGCATAGGCCGCTCTTAATTTTATAAAACTAAGCCACGAAAAAGGAATGTCTGCCACCTCGGACAGGATAAAACTTGCAGATGCTGATGGATAGAAATATGAGTTATTATCTAATGGTAAAGATGAAGACCAGTCGTTTCTACCTCCCAACTCAAGAAAGAGAAAATCATCATAATCTAAGTTCAAGAAACTAAAGACAGAATTAATCTTCTTATTGTACCTAATCTCACTGAATTGAGACAGAAGACTGATATCTTCACTTCGAGCATTATTAAATGCAAACAGCCAAGGGTTTTGCCAGTTTTCATTGACTCCTCTGATACCGTATTGATCTCTAGACCATCGCGTACCTCCGAGAGACAATTGCACATCCAGCTTGGTATCTGCTAGATTGTCCTTAAACGCTGTCAATAGAAAATCAGTATTCCTTACAATGTTTCTATCCAGTTCATTGCTAAATCTACCATTGTTTATCCCCAGCGCATCTGTGGGATTAAATCTCTCCTCAAACTCATTAAGATTAAAATCCATACCTAAGGTGGCACTAGCAATCAGCCAATCAGTGACTGTATATTCAAGTCCTAAGGAACCGATTAACTTGTTTCTTGTCAGGAAGGTATTTTGATTTTCATTATTCCACCACAGATGTCTAGGTGTGAACGTAAAGGGATAATTGCCTCCGTAATTATTTCTTGTTCCATCAGAATTAAAATTTAATTCTTGCTCAAGCCCTTTATAAGAACGAGGCCAGCTATATAAGATTCCTTTTCCAAATGAGTTGTCGTTATCATCGCCGAGAGAAGGACTATTTTTTCTATTAAAGTTTACGTAGGATATAGAAATATTTGATTTGAGCTTACTGCTTATATTAAGTTCAGACCCTACATTGACTGTATACTGATCAAAATTAGAATTCGGAATAACAGCCTCATGATCTTGATACGACAAGGAGACCCTTACACTACCAAAGTCTCCTCCATTGGAGAAGTTTACATTATGTGTAGTCGTGTTGCCTGTTTCGAAAAACTGCTTAAGATTATCAGGCTGAGGTGTGAAGGAGCGCAGTTCACCATCCCACCATCTGACTTGTTGTCCAAGTAATTCCGGACCCCAAGACACCCCTGTGGAGTAAAAACCAAACTGCTCGGTCGTCGGCCTACCAAAAGGACCATTGCTTACATGCACTTGAGCAGGATAAGCAAACTCTCCATCAGCATTTACTGCGAAGCTAGGCTCTAATAAATTTACGGGACCGCCTGCACCATAGGTGTTTTGGACTTTTCTAAATCGATAGGGTGTAATAAATTTTGTTGTCAAAGAATACTCTATGCCCAGCCCCTGACGCTGGTCTCCTTTCTTAGTAGTGATGAGTATGACACCATTAGACCCTCTAGTTCCATACTTAGCTGCAGCTGTAGGGCCTTTAAGAATATTGACATCTGCTATGTCTTCGGGATTGATGTTATTTATGGCTGAGCCCCAGTCGGTACCCCTTCCTATGGCAGTCAGACCGGGAGGATTTTCTATAGGCACGCCGTCTACTATAATAAGGGGTTGATTATTTCCCTTGATATTATTATTGCCACGTATCGTTATGCGGGAGGTGCCTCCTTCCACTCCGTTACCATTGGAAATATTTACTCCGGCAGACTTTCCCGAAAGTGCATTTATGACATTGGGAGCGCCAGAAAGAGCGATTTCATCTCCACCAAAATTTTCAGTAGAGTATCCTAACTCTCGTTTTTGCCTCTTGATACCTGGACCGGTAATAACGATCTCGTCGAGTCTAAGGCCATCAGATACTAAAGCAACTGCGAGAAAGGTGTCATCGCTGACAGTACGTTGTTCTGGAGAATAACCGAGATAAGAATACTCTAGTACATCTCCTTTACTTACAGTTATCGTATATGACCCATCCAAGTCGGTGATGACACCATCTTGAGTATTGAGGTTTATGACATTGGCTCCTATGAGAGCTTCTCCTGTAGTCTTGTCTGTTAACAGGCCAGACAAGTTAATCTGACACAACATAAACCCTGGCAGCAAAATACTTACCAGCGTTAGAGTAATTTTCATCTTGTTCATCTTAGTCTATGACTACTATTCTTTTACTTGCAAAGTTGCCATGTACATCTATTACTTTTAATATCAGCGTTCCTTGATTGAGATTATTAATTATAGTCTTAGATTCAGCAATTTGATGTTTTTGAATCATACGACCTTCGATAGTAGTAATTTCTATCTGACCACCCAAAAGCTTGTCACTCACTTCTATCTGTATGTGCCCATCACTAGGATTAGGATATACCGCGATGTCTTCTAATAAATTGAGATCAAGGGTAGCGCTACCAAAGTCAATGAGAGTGGCCGTAATGTTATCACCTGGAGTTTCATCATCACTAACGAGGACTTCACCATATACATCAAATTGTCCTCCTCCCGCTATTAAATCAACCAACTCTACAAAACTGTGTGTATGGCTCTCACCAGGCAGTAAATCCACATCTGCCATCTCTGTCACCGTAAGAGCACCATCTATATAATAAGCTACGGTCGGGTTAGATAGCGTCTCAGAACCATTATTAGTGAAGCTTAGGTTGATAGCATTCACAATTCCAGAAGAGTGATCAACCACAATCTCATCTGCGATTAGATTTGTATAGGTCACATAACGTGTAGAGCTGTTTTCTACAAAGTAACCATGTAGTCTATAATGAGGTTCTGTATGGCCGCTATTGTTATAACCCGTATTAAGCAAATTCGTATAATCTTGAAAGACATAATCGAAGCTTCTGCTACTCGCAGCTGGCACCACTTGTGTCGTATTAAAGATTGCTGGAATGACTTCCTGCCCAGGACACCAGCCTGCTCTAGAAAACAGATAGTTTCCTAATTGATTTGTACACGGATTGGCTGCACAATCATTTTTCCATAGGTGATGGTTGTCGACTAAGTCTCCATCTACCAATAACTGATGCGTAACATTAAAAAATTCTGCAGCATTAGAAGTGTTACCTTGACCGTGACCTGTGAGCTGGATGCGTACGTGATTTTGCTCCGTATTAGCGGCGGTAGATACTGTAGATTCAGCTAAGTCATGACTTATACCTGGATCTCCGTAAATAATATAATCATCGCTCCATAAAGAGGTAAGCCGACTATGAGGAAAAGGAGCATCATCTTCTACAAACTCTAGGTCCATAGTCACTGCCCATCCACTCTGGCCAAATACAGATACAAATGAGGTAAGCTCATTATTTCCAGTCAGTACACTAGAGAAATCTGTGACATCAATAGTCCACGGTCCACATGCAATACCATAAGGGGTAATATATCTAGCTATTTCTAAAGGACCTTGGTCAGTATTTAAAGATACATTGGCAGTTTGGTCCCAAGGATCACAACCGCCAGATGGACAATCTAATGATATATGTAAAAGAATCTGACTGTAGTTTGCAAGATCTCCTGGCAAGATAAAGGAGGTACTATGAGTTTGTCCTGCATTACCAAAGTTGTGTACCTCTCTGTCAAAAACATTGACAACATTACCTGTTTTATTAACTATAGCTGCACCTGAAGTATTATTTAAAATATTTGCATCATTAGGGTGCGATAGTTCAACGGAAAGGTCGATTTCAGATAATTCCGAAAGGTCAATAGGTGTAACAAAAGTATAAGTACCCAATTCACCTGCTAACAATGGAAGGCTTGCGGTTTCCGTTACAACTGGTTCACCATCAACAAACAAGGTTAAGTCATAATTATTAAGGGTATTTCTTCCAACATTCTGAATATCAACGCTGACCTTAACAGGTCTTGTTTTCACATTGAGACGATCTATACCACTTATAGCCCTTACACTTAGATCAAATTCTGGAAGTGAATATCCTTCTTGCCAATTGTTATCGTCGATGCCTATACCAATAGCGGAACAACTTGCATCTACAAGGTTGGTCACTGTCGTACCTGACCCCTCGTCCATTGGAAAATAGGCAACTAGACCAGCTTCATTACCTGTAAAGTTAGTGGTCGTATTATCTGCAATTTCACTAGGTGTCCTAGTAACATTCCATATCCTTATCTCATCGATAAGTCCATCAAAATTCCTACCATTGAATCCTGCGGATCTACCTATAGTAATATCATTAGATGGGTTGGTACTAATTGTGCTACCATCATAGGGTGCAGAGCTAATAGCTTGCCCGTCAATATATAATGCCATAGTCCCATTACCTACAGTTACAGCAACATGGTGCCATTGCCTTGCATTCATAATGGGTGTCGTCTCAACATCATTCCAAGCATTGTCAACTGCCATTACAAAAGATAGACTGCCGTCATTACCACATCTAAAAGCATAGCCTCTATCTGGTCCTTGATTATCATTAGCGAATATCGAGCCCCTCCAAATTTCGGTAGTCCAGCTATTAGCAAAGATCCAAGCTTCTATTGTGAACCCAGAATCCTTAACATCAAAAGTAGGTTTATGATCGACGACCAAATTCTCTGTAGCTCCGTCAAATGTTAGAGCTGTGTTCTGACCATTGAGACAAATGCAAAGAAATAGTAATACAACTGTAGAAATAGTGAGTTTCATTTTTTGTAGATTTTATGGATAAATCTACAAAACATCCTCTTAACCATATGTCGAATTAACTATAAGCAAAAGCTTCTACAAGACATAATGTAGTCCAATCTTCTATGATAATATTGCAAATAAAGTGAGATGTCAGGTTTGTACCTCTTTAATCTGCAAAACCACCTCTATCTTAGTATAGTAACAATACCTAGATCCACTATAGACTTTCCATTCTGAAAGCTTCCGATTAGCAGATATGTATTGACTTCCTGAATCACATCTTTGCCTTCACGTTTTTACATCCTAAGTAAGACCTGGTAAATGTGTAGATGGGCAGTTAACCATTCTTTATTTCTATGCTGGTAAAACAACCCGTTTGACTTATTCTTTGATAAACTTTTTTGTTGTTGTGATATCATCAAAATTCAACAATAAATAGTATAGGCCAGCAGGCTCGTTACTGATATCAATTTCTTCTTGAAATGTAGCATTTCTGACCTGCTTGCCTGCCGCATTATATAAAGAGTATGACAAAATTGGGTATTCGCTTTTATTCTCAACCCTCAGAATATTTTCCACTGGACTAGGAAATACATTAACAGAACGATCTAAGAAAATATTATTGGTACTAGTCACTTGTGCATCATAAATCTCTCTTACCTCCTCATCACTTAAGCCTCTATTATAAATCAGAACATCATCAATCACCCCGTTAAATCTAAAATCAGATGGAAAATCGAATTGATTGCCAATGTAAAGATCTGCAGAGTTGTTAACAATTGGATCACTATATGCTATTGAGCTAACCATTGTTCCATTCTCGAATACTTTTACAGAATTTCCATCATAGGTAGTAGTAATATGTGTCCACTTTCCATTGTCTAAGGTGTTTCCTTCTATAGGCGTAGGCATATCAAGATTCCATCTAACTGCTGCATTTGCTGGATTAACCCCCAAATAATAACCTCCAGCTCCAAATCCACCCCATTTGGTTACGACAGCTGACCAATCGCTAATTACCCTTGGATTTAGCCATATTGAAATTGAAATAGCATCAGTTAATCGGAATGCCGTCGGGTTGCCAGCATCAATGTACCCTCCATCTAGTAATAAAGCTTTGTCGACTTCTCCAAATCTGTTTTCAGCAGCGTTTGCTCGATCAACTATTTGTCCATCATTAGACATATCACTAGAATCTGTTGCATCACCGTCTAGCATATAATAACCTACTAAACCATCAAGTGGAATTTGTGAATAAGAAAATTGAATAATGAAAACCGTTAAAAACAAACTGATCAATGGCCTTATGTAAAGATTAGGACTCATAATTTAAATTTTAAGGTAAATAGCTTTTTATGATAATGGTACAACCATTGAAATGTAAATTACAGTTTTTAAGCTTTATTATCTATTCGAAATTGACAAATTACTCATTTCTCAATGTAGTGAGTGAATTGTGGTTCATCATACCCAATAGTTTTCATATACCTAATAGGAATCATAGATTTAAATTTCACTTTCATTTTTACAAAATATATCTAATTATCCGTGGTTGATGCTTCTATAAAAACTATAATTTCTTTACTCACCAACCAGAAACAAATACACTCAATTTTACTTTTATCTTCACGATGAAATGCGTGGATACTAAGATATAATCTTATTCAATTTTGCGGATTTACCATAATTGTACTATTCATTTTACAATAAAGACTCTATGAAATACCCTTAAGTTCCACGCAAATAATTATTCAATTGGTCACCTATAGAATTGAATAATAAGATAACCAGATAAATAGCCAATCCCGGAAAAATCGCTAACCACCAACTGCTAAAATGTGATCTCGCCTCCGTCAAAATAGAACCCCAGGTGACTAAATCCGGTGGCAAGCCTATACCCAAAAATGACAAAGTGGATTCCATCAAAATGGCAGAAGCAATAGCAAAAGCCGAAGCAATAATGACTGGTGATATAGCAATAGGCAATATTGTATCCTTCATTATTTTCCAATCTGGCAAGCCCAATGCCTGTGCCGATTGTATGTAGTCCTGCTCTTTTATCTTAAGGATTTCAGCTCTGAAAAACCTAGTGAATGCAGGCCACTTCACAAAAGCAATAACGAGGACCACATTCCACAGGCTCTGACTCTTAAAGATACTCAATGTAATGAGCACAACAAAAATTCCAGGTAAGGCATTAATCACTTCTATACTCCGCATCACCATATTATCTATTGGCAGGGAGATCCCCGAATGCCTATATTTATCTGCATACTTTCTGAGACTGTACAATAATACCATAAGCAATATTGCCGCTACTACTTTAACCATTGCACTACCATAGAACAAATAAAAAAGAGCCAACAACGATAAAGGCAATAGGACAACAAACTGTTTCCAGCTAAGACGTAGAGTTTTGTTACCATAATAACCACTCAGAAACCCCAACACAATACCTATAAACATACTTAAGGCTACTGCTACAAGTCCTACCTTAAGTGCAACATTGGTACCTGAAATCAAACCAGCTAACACATCTCTACCGATAGGGTCCGTACCCAACCAATGTCGATAGTATAGGCTAGAAACATCTTGCGTATCAAAGGGAGAAATATTACGATTGGCTTTGTCGATGCTGTTGGCAGCATAGGGAATTAACCCGCCAAGACTACCTGCACTAGCCTCTCTAGCTATCCACTTATGCAATAGCCCAACTGCAAAAAAAAGCAACAAACCCATTACTTGTATTTTCCTAAGGCCTAACTCTCTCAATCTTCTCATTGGGCTAAGCGTATTTGAGGATTGAAATAAGCATAGCACAAGTCTCCTATTAAGTAAGCAAGAGAGACAACTAAAGCCAGTAACAAGACGATGCAATAGACCACAGACCAATCGGCAATTAATATAGAATCATACATCAATCGACCTATGCCAGGTATATTGAAAATAACTTCTATCACTACAGAACCTGCAAGTGTACCTGATACAGCTCCCGATAAAATAGTAATAAGAGGCAACAACGCATTAGGCAAAGCGTGGCGACGGACAACTTGCTTTCTAGAAAGCCCTTTCGAGTAAGCCGTGACTACATAGGGCGCTTCCATCTCATTGAGAATACTTCTTCTAAGAATTCTAGAGATGTAACTAATTGAAAAAATACTTAAGCAGATAAGCGGTAAAATCAACTTAGGTAAATTGTGTCCTACCTGAGCCCAACTACTCGCACCGGGCAAGACATCCATTCCCACAGAAGGAAAGATATTTGTCCAAGAACCATAGTCACTTGTAGTCATATATACGACTAACAATGTAGCCAACCAAAATCTTGGGATAGAATAGAGCAAGTAGAGCCCTTGGTTAAGAACACTTTGAATCTTACCTTTTGGATTTATACTCAGATAGTACCCTAAAAATATGCCTAGGCCAAAACTTATAATGATATCAATAAGCGTCAATACCAAGGTCCAAGAAAGCGCTCGTGACACAACCCTTTCCACAGCCTGACCATTGCTCTGCGAAGTTCCAAAAGACCCTTTGAGTACAGCACTTATCCATCTGTGATAACGGTTATCACTTCCGTGCCAATACACTTTTGGCAAAAATAATTTTTGATCCTTGAGTCCAGATATAGCCTTGGCTCTTTCATTAGGATCTATTATAGAATTTATGTTCTTAGGATAGTGACTCGGCACTACTGAGAAATAAAAATTTGGTTTTTCAAGATGGAGCTCTTTGTAGACCTTTGCATATTGTTGGTGATTGGCAACACCCTCTTCCATACTCGATATAGCCCCTCGTGATTGCAGCAAAGCAATAACAGGATCCTGAGAGACGAGACTGCTCAATAAGAATGTCACTATGCTGACCAGCAGCAAAGTGGGAATGATAAGTAATATACGCTTGACTAAGTATCGTTTCACAAAACAGTCTCTAGAGCTGCCAAGTTAGAAAATAGTTTCTATAGCACTGCTAAGTGATAGGTGTACGGCTTAGATATTATCTCACCACCTTGAAGGTATTGGCAAGATATCCCGGTCGTTTGGTTGTAGCTAATGCTTCGAATTTGTTAGAGATTAGCAATTTATTGAGTGGGCAATACAGAAAGATACACGGTGTATCTTCATACATTTCAGCCTGGATATCTTGATAGATTTTCTTTCTGGCACCTGCGTTCCTAGTGACCCTAAGCTGCTCTATAAGTGCATCCACATTTTTATTAACATAACCCAGCTGATTGCTGCCACCTGGCACCGCATTATCCGAATGCCAGCGAGGATAAGGATCATCTGCAGCTTCGTCCATACCTACCCTTAACAAGGCAATATCGTACTTATAATCGTAGAGATTTTCTTTGGCCATCAAGCTCATTTTCTTTGTGGTCACTTTGATCTTTACACCGGCTTGCTCTGCAACTGATTGAAACAGGAGGGAAACATTCTTACCTAAGGCTGCACCTGATTGTAGAATTTCTAATTCCAAATCTGTTTTTTTGCCGGCAACCATCTTATCTCGTATCCCATCGCCATCTCTATCATCCCAGCCAGCCTCCGACAGCAATTGGCGTGCTTGATCTAAGCTGTAAGGGATTAACGATAGCTTGTCATTATAGTAAGGCCTTACCGGATGGAAGTGACCTACTGTCCTGACACCCATACCACCATCCAATGTCTCTATATAATCCTCTATATCCGCAAGATGCGCTAATGCTCGCCTCACCTTAGGGTCTTTAAGTATAGGCGACTTATTATTTAATGCCATATAATAATAAATCAATAGCTGAGGCGTATGGAAGGTCCAGTCACTGGCAAAGGCTTCATCGTCTTTTAGCTCAAGAAATTTATTGCTACTTCTCATCAACAATAAATCCAATTTATCTTCCTTAGCCATAGTGATGGCCGTGACCTCGTCTGGTACAATCTTGTAGGTAATCTTACTTAGATTATTTTCTAGAAACGGCACATCCTTTATCGCTTCTCCCCAGTAGTTATCTTTTCTAACCAGTTGGATATACTGATTGGTCTCAAAAGAAGAAAGTGAGTACGGACCTGATTGTACGACATCTTGTTTTTGAGAAGCTGCTGCATTTATATTAGCAATAATATTTATCTCATTAGAGTCCTTGGCTACATAAGTCTCTGTCATCAAGTCAGAAATATTTCTCTGTTCTAATACTGCATTGCTATCATATATGTGTGCTGGCATCAATGGAGGAGTCAACGCTACCTCTTTGGCTAACATATAAGACGCATCAAAATAGACTGTCACTTGTTTGGGATCATCACCTATCTCAAATCCTTTAAGAAACTGGAAGTACGGTTTCCAAGCGCTGATCTTTGAGTTAGGATGGTTTACCGCTTTGAGAGTAAATAGATAATCTCTTGCCGTAATCTCCTGACCATCTGACCACTGTGCTTCTGGACGGAACTCAATATCAAAAGCTATACACTCCTCTCCCTGGTAAGTATCTAGTCTACCTTCTGGTATCGTATTGATTAATATAGGACAGAGTTCTAAGCTTTTAGGATGATAATTGGCGAGGGGCAAAAATATGTATTGGTACACCTCCCTGCCTATAGCGCTAGGAGCAAAGAAAGGGTTAATTTTTTGTGGGTCTCTGCTGAGTCGAATATTAATCTCAGCATCAGAAGTTACTCTATTACTCTTGATGTCTGAATTACAACTAATGAAAATTAGGGCCAAAGAGTAAAAAATAAAATACCTCAATTTCATCGTTGTCAATTGTCTATTAAAAATCCAAGCCCAAACTAAAGTACAAACGAGGATCACGCCTCAGTCCCGTCTCTACTCCCCAAGCGTAGTCAAATTTAACAAAGTAACCCAACATTGTAGATCGAATCCCTGCTCCGTACCCATATACTGTAGGATTCCTAAAAAATCTGGCTTGTACTGTAACACTAGGGTTATCCGGCGGAGAAAACGCCTCTATGGTATTCAATGGATTGTCTTCTCTATCTGGTCCTAGACCATACCAAGCCAAACCACCATCAAAGAAGCTCGCCAACTGAAGGTTTCTAAAAAATGCAAATCGACTTTTTTGGAATCCAATAAACTGCCCTATAGGAAATCTAAACTCAATATTGGTCAATACATAAGAATTTCCATTACGGATGTTATTTCTAAAGCCACGCAATTGTGGCGCCAACACCTTAAAGGCATTGCCATCATCTCCTGGTACTGGAATATCTGGTTCTGTACTATTGAAAATCCAACCTTCTACTCCACCGAGATAGTAGACAACTCGTCTAGATCCAAAAGAGGTCGCTCCAGTACCCCGCAGCGCTAAGACAGCTCTCTTAAATACAGGAATATAATGCCTAGCATCAAAACCTACTATTCCTGTAACACCTGTAGACGGATCAAACTCAAAGCCGTCTTTTAATTGCAAATCAAATTCATTAATACCCTCAACAAAAAACTTGGCCCTCGTTCCGTTTTTTATGTTGATACTGACATCAAAAGAATTATCATACACATATTCCGTCTTAAGACTTACACGTTTTTCAAAATTAATAGGTGCTCCGAGGTCTTCTGTATCAAATATCTGAGATGACAATTTATCTAATCGAAGTGATCCAGTAAAACGTAAGGACTGATAGACATCAAATGGATATTTCAATCTATATAAACCTAAAAACGTATGGCGCTTAACCCTTCTAAATGGATCAACTATTTCATTTACTATAGAGGTTTCCGATCTTCTATAGAAAGCATAGCGCTTATCCCACTGAGCTTGATTGTCATCTATCGTTACGAAATACTCGTAGCCATTAAAGTTTGTCGAAAGACGCAGTCCTACAGCAATCTCATAATCTTCAAGTAAGTCCTTAATGTCTGCCTTCAACAAAAGGCCTACAGGCGCATTGTCTAAATCTTTATCTTCACCACTATAACTTTCTAAGCCTTCAAAGAGCACTTCATTATCCATACGACTGGTAAAATTTGCCAATCGAAATCTCTCTCTTGTCGCACTGGCCCGAGCAGGAACAAAATTGATTATCGGCTTACCTTCAAAGAAGCTATCAGAAAAATAATCCTTAAAATACTTGTCAAACAAACTAGAGGTGCCTGATATATTTTCATCTTGATCTAGCGGAACGATATCTTCGGCATCCTCAAATTCTGACTGAAACTTCATACCCTCTGTATAACCTTCATTACTGGTTTCTTGTGGCAAGAATGGTATAGTGATCTCATCATTCCGCTCGCTATTGACCTTGTCTTGATGCTCAGTTACATAAGGCAATATGCTTGCGACTTCATCTGAAAGGAAATTGTCATAGTTGCCGTGGTAATAATAATTGTAGATGTATTGACCAGTAGATGGCGCATAGTCGTGGACAATTATATTGCGCTCTCCATTGGTTAAGGCTGTTGTTTTCCCCGAATTCAAATCAAGGGAATAGGCATTGACTATTCCTGTCCTTTCGCTGAGATATATGAGCGCATCCTCAGACATTTGGCGAGCTTGACCTTCATTATAATAGGGTGTCTGTGTAAGGCGAATCATATCTGAATCCTTGTCTAATCCCTTAAGAAGAAATAAATCAAACTTGTCAAGGGGCAGGATGGTATCTAACTTATTGATACTCATATCTACATCAGCTCGATTGGACTTAAAGAGGATAGAGGGTTGCCCCTTATAATTGATTACTCGAGCATCTAGATCGTCATAGAAATCGTGTGTAATCCGCTGATGATGACGATTGTCTGCTTGATAATAATAAAGGTCAGAATATCCATCGCTGGTAGCACTTATCACATACTCATCTGGGCGCACACAGTCGATGCTATATATTCTTTGAAAATTTGTCGTGAAATCTTCTTCTTCGACGAGGTCTTGCTTTAGGTCAATTTTTCTGAGCTTCACAATGTCTCTATGCTCATATAGAATCGACAACTCTGGATAGCGAGGATGCCAACACAGCAGCGGATAATCAAAATCTGTTTCTTGAAACAAATTCTTTGTTCCTGTCTTGAACACCATATTTTCCTCTCCTGTCTGCACATCCCGAACATAGACACGATTCTTGCCTCTGTCATTAACCACATAAGCAAGGAGAGTTCCATCGTGATTGAACCTATATTGACTAATCGGAACGCCTTTTTTATTTTTTAATTTGATAGGTGATAGACTTTCTGTCTCGATGTACTTGTTCTCTTCTTTCGTATATCGGCTGACATAATAGCTCATCCAATTCGCTACGATAACCTCATACTCTACACCAGTAATAAATAGAAAACTATTTTCTAGATTTCTACTGATTCTAGTGAGATAAATAATATTGGCGATAGTGGAACTACCAAAAGTATGATCAATATAATTCCACATACTGTGTCCAGCTACCCTTGGATGGTCTCGGCTTAATTTTTTAAAATCATGATATCGGGGGTTATCGAGAAGATCTCTAAGCTCGTCATCTATTTCATGATTCCATCGACTTCCAGAGTAATTGACGACCCCAGCTGTAAACCATTCCGGGAGGTTCAGCAATAGAGCATTCTGTACAATTTCTTGGAGATTACTACCATACAATATGGAATTGACATAGACCTCTGCTACGCCTCTTCTGATCTGCTGTCGCAGATGATTGTGGTCTCCATTGAAGTAAACCAACATCTTATCGCCGACGACAACAGTCTGATCATTATTGCTGACAAAGGCATCATCATCTCCAATATTGGCTTGCTTGAGATCACTCAAGTCTGTATAAACAAGGATTTCTATTTTTTCACCTAGAGTATGCTCTAATACTTTCTGTATCTCCTCATAGTCCAACTCGGCCATCTGAATCACCGTCTGAGAGATATTACGAGACTTACCATACCAGTAAGTCATAAAATTCTCTGTCTCGTAACGGGACCAGTTATATTGATCATTATGATACTGCACTCTATTCTTACCAAATTGGGTCACGATAGACTGTCCGACCACTGGTCCTACGAGGAGCAGTGAGAGCATCAATATGAGGTATACCGTGGTTTTGGCCATAAACTGAAAAATAAGAAAATTTGCTCTGTTCTGCATTTCTTCAAAGTCCAAACAAGACAAAGCGGAGTCTTTTGATGATTGGCTTATTTTAGAGCCTTCAAAAAGCTTAATAATATGGAGATTGCCAGTTTTACCTTTAGTTCATGGGCCGAGAATACCTACATCCTCTACGACGACAGTGCAGAAGCCTGTATTATCGATCCTGGATGCAACAGTCCTGAAGAGCAACAACAATTGGCCTCATTTATTGATAGCAAGCAACTCAAGCCTACAGTACTTGTCAACACCCACTGCCATATTGATCACGTTCTAGGTAACAAGTTTGTATCCGAGACTTACAATCTGCCATTGACAGCCCATCAAGGAGAACAGATCGTCTTAGACAATATGATCAATGTGGCGATGATGTACGGCACTCCTTATGAGCCATCACCAGACATCTCATTGTATCTAGACGAAGGAGACAAACTGAGTTTTGGAAGTACAAATCTTGAGGTACTTTTCACCCCAGGGCATTCACCTGCCAGCATTTCTTTTTTTCATAAGGAAACCAATCAGCTAATCGGTGGGGACGTCTTATTTAAAGGTAGCATCGGTCGTACGGACTTACCTGGCGGAGATTATGATACCCTGATCTCCAATATTAAAAATAAGTTCTTACCACTTGGAGATGCGGTGAGGGTCTATTCAGGTCACGGACCAGTGACTACTATCGGCGAAGAGAGAAAAAGCAATCCTTTTTTAACCTAAAACTGGAGCTTAAGATTAGCTGAGTGTTAGTAGGGTTTGGGGTCAGTGCAAGCTCACATCTCGCCTATTAATACTATCAACTTAGTCGTACAATACTAGGAGAAAGCCTGATCGATGATCAACTTCTACTTGTCCGAGGGAATCTTTTAGAAGACTAAGAAAAAAGTTTCTTAGTACCCAGTCTTATGGCAATAAAGATGACCAATAGTATGACCAAAATCCAAGTAAAAGGGAGTGCAGAAAAGATGAATAAATTGGTCTTTTCTACAAAGAAAAAGAGGACCATAATACAAGCTACTATAGATAGAAAGCCAGTCATCTTACCAAAACCTGGAATAGCACTAAAGGGTACATTTCTCTTGATGAGTATCAGTGTTACGATCATACTGACTATCGGAAGAATATCCGTCACCATATTAGTCTCATAAATACTTCTCTTCTCAAACATCATATGAAAGAGATTAAGCAAAATAGAGAATATACCTGGAATCACAGAGAGGTAAATGAGTGCTGTATAGAAGAAGCACCAAGGACTTTCGTGCCCTTCTCCTTTGGCCATAATATTACCTAAGAGGGCACTGAATGGCAGTATCAGGAAAAAGAAAATCGGGTAAAAAGAATTTTCACCTAAAACTTGTACTAACTCTCCTAACGTCATAACTAATCCAATTTCAAATACTATTCCCTAAAGCTAGGGGCCTACTTTTCAATGCTACAAAAGTAAACTGTTTGTCAGTATGAAAAAAGGCTGAATCAAATCGACTCAGCCTTCTTACATTTTAACTTTTTAGATGCTCATCATCAACTTCACTGGATCTTCCAGCAGCTCCTTGACCTTAACAAGGAAGGTGACAGAGTTCTTACCGTCTATGACTCTATGATCATAAGAGAGGGCTAGATACATCATCGGCTTGATAACGACCTCACCATCTACGGCTATAGGGCGGTTGATGATATTATGCATACCGAGAATTGCTGACTGCGGCTTATTCAATATAGGCGTACTTAGCATAGAACCGAAGATTCCGCCATTGGTAATAGAGAAAGTACCTCCCGACATCTCTGCTAGCGTCAACTTACCGGATCTCGCTTTACCAGCTAGCTCCTTTATCTTCAACTCTATATCCGCAAAACCTAGAGACTCCACATTGTGCACTGGTGGCACAACAAGCCCCGTATCCGTAGAGATGGCAATCGAGATATCTACATAGTCGTGATAGATAAGGTGATCACCATCTAGTGTGGCATTGACTGCTGGCATCTCCATAAGGGCCTGAGCGCAAGCCTTAGAGAAGATGGACATAAAGCCGAGCTTGACGCCGTATTTCTCGACAAACTTTTCTTGGTATTTTTTTCTGAGTGCAAAGATGGCAGACATATCTGCTTCATTGAAGGTTGTCAACATCGCAGAGTTGTTCTTTGCATCGACCAATCTTGAGGCAATGGTTCTTCTCATTCTGCTCATCTTCTCTCTCCTATCATTTCTAGAGAAAGCAGCTGGAGCATCGAGGCCAAGTCCTGCGGCAGTAGCAGCTGCTGCAGAGGTTGCCGGAGTGGCTTTGGTCGCTTTATCAGCAGGCAGTCGCTTACTACCTGAGGCTACAGCGCGGGTAGCATCTTCTTTGGTAATTCTACCGTCTTTGCCAGTACCGACTACTGAGCTAGGGTCTATGCCTGCCTCAGCCAATATCTTGGCAGCGGCTGGTGAGGGATGCCCTGTAGCGTAGGTCTTAGTGGCAGATGCAGCGGGAGCTGCTGCTTCTTTGCTCTCGGCCTCTGGGGCACTGGCTGCAGGCGCTGAGCCTCCTGCTGGGGCTGCAACACTGGTATCTATCTTAGCGACGAGAGCGCCGATCTCCAAGTCATCACCTTCCGCGGCGACATGTATCAGCTTACCTGAGGCTTCTGCGGGAAATTCGAGAGTGGCCTTATCTGACTCAAACTCGCAGATGGGCTCATCTAGATTGATATAGTCTCCATCGGCTTTGAGCCATTGTGATAGAGTAACTTCTGCGATAGACTCCCCTATTGTGGGGACTTTCATTTCTACGATGCTCATATTAGTTGTTTCGTTTATGTACCTAAAGTTAGTGTATGGAAACGAAAAGTGAGCTTGATGTTTAGGGAGGGTTAAATAAATATTTAGATTAGTCTAAAATTTTATCGACATTACCCGCCATAGAATTCCACTATGAAATAGTTGTAAGCCTATATCACACATTATGATCAAACTGCCTAATGCATAACAACTACTTGGCGAATAGTACTGACCCCATCTACGAGAACTTGCAAGAAATAGAGCCCGTCACTCAAATGCTTTAAGTCTAAAGAGACTCTATTGCCCTCCTCGTGAAGCAGCTGACGATAGGAACTATCAAAAAGTCTTAATTGTACATCCGTATACCCAGGCACCTCAACCAATAATCTATCACTCGTCGGGTTAGGTGTCAGACTTATATCTACACCAAAAGGATCCTCTGTCGCGGTAGGAAATTCATCAACAAGATTGGACAGGGTTGTATTGGTTACGATAGCGGGGTTGCTATCAAAATATATATGTGCAGTATTTTCTATTAATGTGAAGTCAGGTAATGATTCTATAGGTTTAATTGTATAGGTCACAAACCCATGACTCTCTGGCTCATTGGTGGTGCTGTCTTGCAGCATAATGTTTCTAAATAAGAACTCCATTTCTCTATCAGGGTGATGAATAACTGATACTGAATGCGAAGTCTGTAACAAGCTAAATGAAGAGAGATCGAGATTGGGATTAAGTGTATCTATAATAGAAATATTTCTAGCATAATCATTTCCTGTATTCTGGAATCTGATTGTATATATTAAATCAGATTCTTTAAGGGTATAGTGTTCATCCCCAAGACCTACTGGTGATACAAGCTTATCATTAGGATCATAAGAGCATCTTAGTTCTTGCTCCAGCACCGCTTGGCTAACCTGTTCCACGCCTTGATGATCAGTATATCTTATCGTCGTCGTAAAAGTCATTACAGCACCTAGATTGGTCTCGTCTGGAAATTTTAAGTCTAAAAGAAATGACTTGTTGTCAAAATAATCTAAAGAAGGATAAGAATAACCAATACGTTGCCCATCAATTACACCACCAGGTGCCCCTTCACTTAATATCGTGGTCAGGGGATCTACTTCTATCTCTACGATTATCTCTGAAGCAGGTTGTATTGGCAATCCAAGGTTGGAAAGGATTACATATAAATGACCGTTTTCGTTGCACCGACCATTGATTATACTTTGATAGGTTTCTGTTTCAAAGTAGTCATCTGTAAAGGTGAGTCCAAAATCATAAAAGTTTTTATGCGTATCATCTGTACTCATAAATGAATAGCTGGTTGTAGTCGTCGGTTCAAACTGGTCATCAACAACTATTGACAAATCATAAGCAGTCCCTTCTTCAAGTTGATGATAGAAAGTTCCTCGTCCCGTCGTAATGGCGAGTTCATTATTGACAGTCAGATTGACGTCTTTTATCAATCGCTCACCGATATCATATAATCCATTCTCATTCAAGTCATAAAAGACCCGTCCCTGAAAATAATTTGTACATAGATCATCATAAATAATATCCATAAATGCCATACTATCGCATCCATCTTGTGCTGATGTAGTGTAAGCAAAGGTTCCTTCTGTAGTTAAATAAAACAGCCCAAACCTAACTGTATCACCTCTACAAATCTGCGTTTCTCTAAAAGACTGATAAAGAATATACTCTCCATTATAATAGTATTCTTCCGAAACTTCTATTCCGCAATCTGATTCGAATTCTACATAATACAGTCCTATGTTACTTTCATTTTCCTCAACAAATAGCCAACGAGAATCTGCATCAGGCAATGGGACACCATCCTTGTACCATTGATAGCTATCAACATTATGGACCTGTGACATTAATCTAATACCATTAAAAACGCAACTCACTTCTATACTCAAATCCACATCAACAGCTTGTGTCAAATCTATGACATTAGAAATATCACAATTACGACCTTGGACTTGATAATCACTCCCCAATCCATCATTATCAATCGTGAGACAAGCACCTCTCCATTGAATAATTTCTCCATCCTTATACCAAACCAAGTCACTTTCATTTACTATACCTGCTGTCTCGACACAGACCTCTAGCGCATCACTACAGAGAGAGTGAGCAACAGTTATGGGCGCTTCTAAGTCTCCAGGTGTCCCTTCCGAAATCTGGATACTTGTCAAGTCTGAACTGACATCATCTGCTACAGCAATAAAATAATCTCCAGCTGATAGATTTACAATAACATTTGAATCTTGTGAAACCAAATCCACTAAGGTAGGGCCAACAGAATAAGTCACAGCGCCAGTAGTCCCAGCAACTATGATTTCGACAGCACCTCCAGATTGACAATCTGTCTGAATATTTATTTCAGTAATTTGAATTTGTGCTGTTAGGTTAGCACATACGTACAACTGTATTAAGAGGCAAAAGAAGTTTTTCATTTGATTGGATTTCAGGTTCTTAGCCATAAACAACAACTATACCCTCAATATAAAACCATAACCCTTAGCCTAGAAATGACTTCTAGGTTACAATTTTATCAACTTAGAACTTCAAAATTTACCAGTTAGACCTTACAGAACTATCAGACAAGGCCCCAAACAAATACCCCAGCGATACCTCAAAAGCCCCATTAAAGCCTTCAACTCGCCTCAATTGATTGGTAGGCACATCTACAGAGAGACCTACGCTGAATCGCTTCAGATTGAGATTGACAGAAGGGACAAGTGCTGTCATATCGAAGGCGTTATTTAGATTTTTTCCTAGCCGAACCAAAAGTCCAAACTGTATGGATTTATGGCTCGCCTCAGATCCAAAGTACTTGCGTACTGAGCCGCCAAGATTCAAGACACTGCTCTCCCCTTGAGCTAAGTACAAAAAGGAAGGCAACACACTCCAGTTATCAGCTAAGCTATCACCTAAATGTATCTCTCCGCCACCGTGTAGTGTGTATCGAATGGTAAGATTAGATTCTATTTCGCCATTGAAAAAAGAAACATTGGCTCTATTGATATGATGTGCTGCCGCACCAACAAAGAACCTATTTCCATTAATGAAAGTAGATTGCCACATCAAACCAATATTCAGATCTACAAACAAAAAGTCTGGATTAAATGGGGTTACTTCAATTGTATCAACACCGCCGTTCCCATCGTGCTGAGAGGGCCATCTAGCATTTGTCAAATCTATTCGTCGTTGTACTATACCACCTTGAAGCCCTGCAAATATTCTATGATCAGTTCCATTTGCACCTGCAAGTCTTCTTTGATAAGAGGCAGATAGTTTGACCGCAGTATCACCGAAACTCAACTTTCCTGCCACATCTCTTTCTAGTGAAATGCCAATCCCAAAACCTTGCAAGCTATCCTTCTGAAAACTAAAATCTCCAGAAACAAATCCTGACACATAAGCATCACCCCTCAAGATTTGTGACCACTGATTTCTATAGGCTGTGAGCACACGGGCCTTACCCTTACTATGCCCTGTAAGAGCAGGGTTGAGTTGGAGTGGCGTACGATTATACTGTGAATATTGTATGTCCTGTGCAACTACTGGTGGACAGTTTGCAAAGCAGAATATCAACATTATAATACTGAATGAAATCAGTGACAGTCGTTCTTTCATTTTATTATTATTTAAAATTATTGAAAGCAAAAAGTAAAATAATAATTCCTAGTGCAATTTTGGTTGACTAGGTTGTTTGGAAAGTTGACCAAATAAATATCCTACAGATGCTTCAAAAGCATTATCAAAACTTCCAGGCACTCTCAAATTATTGGTTACAATATCCGCTGAGAAACCGATATTGAATCGATCCCAGGTTAAATTTAAAATCGGAACAACAGCCATATTAGAAAATCCAACATCACTTAAATTTGTATCCATCCATCTCGTCAAAAGACCAAACTCTATATACTTACGAGAATTAGTCTCTCCAAGTTGTTTCCGAAGGGAACTACCCAGGTTAATAGTCTTTGATCCTCCTTGATGCGCATACAAAAAGGTCGGTACAATGCTCCACGTGTCAGAAAGACCTAACTCAGCAGTACCGTGTACAGCATATCGGATATTCATAGACAAATTATCTACTCCAAAAAGAGAAACGCTAGGTCTATTGAGGTGATGTCCCGCAGCACTTATGGTAATGGAATTACCATTGGGAAAATCAGCTTGCCACGCCATACCAAAATTTATATCCGTATGCAGAAAATTGGATTCAAATAGCCCATCAAAAATAGGACTCACTCCAAACTGCGCCGCTGTTCTTACGTCCCAGACATCAAAGTTGCGGTCTACTATACCGCCCTCTATGCCAGCCCTCAATTTGTGATGAGCACCTTTAGCACCAGTGATCTTTCTGAGGTAGGAGACAGAGAGGTTGAGTGACTTCGAACCAATATTTGACTCGCCAGATGCATCCCTCAAGGCTGAGACTCCAATACCCAATGACTGCTTGCTATCTTCCAATACGCGTGTATCGACAGAAACAAAATGACCTACAAAAGAATTGCCTCTTAAGACTTGAGACGATTGGTTTCTATGTGCTGCCAAGACTCTGACCTTTCCCTTAGTAGGACCTACCAAGGCAGGATTAATCTGAATGGGTGATCGATTATACTGAGAAAACTGGGCATCCTGAGCGATAGTGGGCTGAAACCAAGCTAGACAAAGCCACGCAAATACTAGCTTGAAAGTTGAAGTTGAAAGTTGTTTTTTCATAATGTTGACTTAGTGTATGTATGTTGTTAATACACTTGTCTTCAAGAAAACGATGCCTGAAGATTGATATTTAATGATACGCATAAAACATAAAAGAAACCACTTTCTTTCTCGTAATGAAGAAACAAGAGAGGTATGCTCTATTATCTAAAATTTGTTTGGTTAAGTGGATAGATACAGTGCTTTAAATAGTGTTCAGTTGTATCGAGAACGAAGATCTCTCGGCGATGCTCAATGTAAAATAGGTTTGATTTTCTTCCCTTTTTTCATTCCGAAAGCAGCGAAGCGGAACAGAGGAATCTCCGTTCTCGTTATGAGGAAACAAAAAAATATATCCTCCGATTTCAATACACTCCTAAAAATTGTTAGTTGTTGATGAAATTTGGGCAAGGTATAGCATTGAAGCTTAGCCTTACAACAACTAACCAAAAAGAAAAAGAGGCTTTCAAGCCTAAGCTCGAAAACCTCTTTATTGCGCTTCCTCAAGGACTTGAACCTTGGACCCTCTGATTAACAGTCAGATGCTCTAACCAGCTGAGCTAAGGAAGCGTGCTGTATAAGCGAACGCAAAAATAAAGTGATTAGTCAAGTTGTGCAACGATTTGTAGACAATTATTTAACTGAGTCTACATTCTTATCTCATTGCTGCAACTAATTGATTATCAGCAGCTTACTGCGAATTGTGGGTACTTATGCCTCCTCAATGAGGTCCATATAGCATTTGCTTGTGATGAAAATCACCTCTTTTCCTATATCGGACAAGCTATCCTCTTCGTCCTCAGCGAGCAAATCCTCCACAAATGCCAAGAGATCTTCCTGCCCGTAGTCTTTAAATAATTCATCCTTTGTTTTCTCCCAGTTGCCGAGCTCTTCTCTAAGGGCCCAACTCTCCTCTTCTATTTCCTGTAAGGCCTCAATATCATAAGGCAAGGTATACTGAGGATGGGCTTGCACGGCCAGGTAGATGACAGAATTAACAAAAAACAGCAACTGATGCTCTTCTTCTGATAGCCCTCTGAATGATTCAGAATTGAGATAATTCCAATATTCACTTTCTTCTGTAGCAAAAGTATTCTCTAATGTCTCAGCTTCGAGAGCTGCCAATATTTGATCTATATCTGCTTCGGCTATCATATGTTTCTATTTATTTCTTTGACCAAAAAGAAGCCATCCTCCCCTTGTGCTTGGTATAGGGGCATCAGTATTCTGCAATCTTCCTCAATAGTTATGAATCCATCTTTATCCTGGGCAATCACTTCCCCGGCCGTTACCTCTTGGAAATTTTCATACCCCTTACGCATCTCAAATCCATCTTCGGGTTCTATCGCGTGGACCTTCTCTAGTTCCGTCACCTTAGGAAGAGGTGCACAATAGTTAACCAATAATTGCTCATGATGATTCTCTACAACATCTGCATCTATGGCATCTATGGCCTTCATACAGCTGATAATCCCTGCAACAGCCCTATTGACGGCCATTTTTTCTTGGTGTTGACCAGACTCAAATGTGATCGGAATGATATCTATATCCAGCACCTCCGGAACAAAATAATGTAACGTCGTCCCCTTAAGTCCCTTGAGCATACCCAACACAATCGGAGCATGCAGTGCTGCTCCTATCTCTAAATCTTGTTGCCGATCTCTACAAATCGTAAAAACGCCTCCTTTGGAAGAGGTGGTATGGAGATCTAATAGTATGACCTTCTCTGGTTTATAATCTGCTATCTCTGCCCGTATCAGGGTATCTAGTTCAACCAACTCTCTATCCTCTCCACTTAAACTGCTAGGGCTCTGATCTAGAAGCTGAGCTAAGTAGCCAGCATCAAAACTCCTGTTCAGATCTCTGTCGATATAGCGTTTGCCTTGCGAGTAAGCTTGTAGATTCCCAACCAATCCTAATAGCCGCCCTCTGTAACAGAAATCAGGGTTGCGGATAGGCTCTACCTCTAACATCTTGATTACGGTATCTATAGCCTGGACACCTGCGGGTTCGTTGCCGTGCATTGCCCCTATACATATGATAAGTGGGCCTCTATGCTCCCCTTCGTAACGTCCAATAATGCGATTCTGATTAATATTCACCAGTGCAAATATAGAGTAGTAGAGAATGATTTCGAGCAGGTTGTGTGGCAGTCTTTTTGCTGAGCGCACCCCTTAAATCCCCTGAAGGGGAATCCGCCCGCGACGGTATTCATAACCTTGAAAATTGAATGAGGGTGGCGGTCCTTCACGTTCGACTCTCTTCGGTCGCTCAGTGCAGGCCCTTAGGAAGTTAGAAGGTAGAAGAGCTAGTGGGTGGCGGTTCTTTCCAACTCTCACCCCTTAAATCCCCTGAAGGGGAATCCGCCCGCAATGATATTCGAAATAATTTGGACTCTATTGCAAAAATTGGCTAGCGGGAGGTGGTTCTTCACGTTCGACTCTCTTCGGTCGCTCAGTGCAGGCCCTTGGGAAGTCAGAAGGTAGCAGAGCTAGTGGGTGGCGGTTCTTTCCCAGCGCTAACCCCTTAAATCCCCTGAAGGGGAATCCGCCCGCGATGGTATTCATAACCTTGAAAATTGAAGGCGGGCAGCGGTCCTTCTCACACCACCTCATAATACTCCGAAAACTGCTGTCGCAATAACTGCAACTTGGGATGGATATAGGTGGTGCAAAACTGCTTGTCTGCGT
Source organism: uncultured Saprospiraceae bacterium (assembly GCA_937969415.1). GTDB lineage: Bacteria > Bacteroidota > Bacteroidia > Chitinophagales > Saprospiraceae > RFSX01. Next base: position 37,433 of record CALBWK010000032.1, read on the forward strand.
GCTTGAGATAATAATTTTGGTATTGCTCTTCATTTTCTTTGAAGGATTTAAATGGGAGCACTTGGGTAATGATGGGCTCATCAAAATCTTCTTGTAAGTCTGACAAGGCAGTTGTTACTGCGGCAATTTGGTTATCAAAAAAAGTGTAAATGGCGGATCTATACTTAGTTCTCATAGGGTGCTGAGATGTACAGCTATGTGTATGCAAGTGGATGGCAGTAAGAGTGGCCACATCAATGACTACTGGATCAAAATGCACAATGACAGCTTCCGAGAAAGTTGTATGTATACCAGTGGAGGCTATCCATCCTTGCTCAACTTTTGCTACGCCTTTGAGCGCTTGGAAGACAGCTTCCGTACACCAATGACAGCCTCCACCAAAGCCAAGCTTGTTCATAGAATAAATAAACATAAATCTTGGGACACTCGCCACTTTTGATTATTCCATTGACCTAGATGGAGAACCTTGCGAGCAGCTTCTGGTAATCAATATAAATGCGGACGGCAGCTTAGATTATATAACCTGGGAAAGCTAATAGCTAAGACATACTACTCTTGCCCGGCCCAGCTCATTCACAAAATCAACCCTTCGCCTTGTCCATCTTTGCCTTCTCTTTGCTCGCTCGCTTCCATCCATAGAGATATAATGTTGCCAAAGTCCTATAAGGCTGCCACTGTTCAGCTACCTCCTCCATTTTGAGCAACAACGCTTTCTTCTCTTCTGTGAGGCCATAGAGCTCCTGCATCACTTGCTGTATCGCAAGGTCCTTAGTCGGCAGGACATCAGGTCGGTGCAATTCAAAAATAAGTATCATCTGTGCTGTCCATTCTCCTACGCCTTTTATGGTCGTCAGAGAATTAATTATCTCCTCATCGGTATACTGGGACCAATCACAATCGTACAAGTTTTCATCTTTGAAATAGCGGGCGATATTCAGGACATATGTCGCTTTTTGTTTAGAAAAACCAACTGCGCGAAATGCCTCAATATCATAGTGCAATAGATCTTGAGGCAGATACGCCTTACCTACTAGATCTTCGAAGCGTCCATAGATGGTATCTGCTGCCTTAAAGGATATTTGCTGATAGACAATGGCCTTAACCAACTCATTAAAAACATTACCAGAAGCTTCTAACTCTATAGGCTTTATCTTAGCCATCGCAGTTTTAAAGATGGGGTCCTTACGGAGTTTGGTGAGGGCTTTTCTATTGTTGGGTATTGACATAGGAGATCGTAATATCGTAATATTTTGATAGTCCTCTTCTGGAGAGTCGTTATACTATCTCTACACAAGGGACTATGCGGGCTCTCACAATAAATAATACATATTTATAATATGTCGGCACAGCTTTTGCCTATACCTAAGCGAACCTAAACCTACCTGAAGTGAATTTAATTTACCTCATAGCACTCGTGCTATGGCTACCAGATACTTATACAGAGGACAGCTCTGTAGCCGCATATAATTATATAGAAACCTATAAGGATATAGCTGTACTTGAGATGCACAGAACGGGTATACCCGCAAGCATTACACTGGCTCAAGCACTACACGAATCGGCAAAAGGAACCAGTAGCCTCGCCACTTCTGCCAACAATCACTTTGGCATCAAATGCAAGAAATACTGGAAAGGCTCTACTTACTACCATAAAGATGATGACCGCAATAAAGAAGGTATCTTAATAGAGTCTTGTTTTAGGTCTTACGAGACGGTTACGGACTCCTATGTGGATCATTCCAATTTCCTGAAATTCAGAGATAATTATCAGGCTTTATTTGCCTTAGATAAGAAGGATTATAGAGGATGGGCCTATGGCCTTAAGCAGGCTGGATATGCTACAGATCCCTTATATGCTGAGAAACTTATCAAAAATATAGAGGAGTACAATCTTACAATCTACGATATGGAAGAAAATCCGTATAAAAAAATAAGGACGTTAAACTAAGAACGGACGTTATATAAGTTAAATAGGTATATAACAGGTCATTTTAATATGACTTATATATATTTGAGATGTCAGAGCCAATAGAGGCAATACGAGCAATAAACCAATCCTGGGAGAAGATTTTTTTAGAACCTAAATCTCAACCTAATCTTGGATTTCTTCTTGCGGCTTTGACGTTTTTTTCACACTCCCTCTCTTTTCGACAGCCAGATTAAGCTGTCTATTCTGAAACAAGTCTTTAGCCAAAAACATCGCTTTACGCATAGAGGAAGCATCTGCCTCATTTTTACCTGCTATTCCATAAGCGGTTCCGTGATCTGGGGAGGTTCTGATGACTGGTAGCCCAGCTGTATAATTAACACCATCACCAAAGGAGAGCAACTTAAAAGGGATCAGACCTTGGTCGTGATACATCGCTAAGATGGCATCGACCTTAGAGAAATCTCTAGTACCAAAGAAACCATCAGCAGGGTGTGGCCCAGAAGCCAATACCCCATTTCGCTTAGCTTCTATGATTGCTGGTTCGATAAAGGTTTTCTCCTCATCGCCAATTACACCCCCATCGCCGGCGTGGGGATTGAGCCCAAGTACACCGATAGTCGGACGTTCTAGACCAAAATCTTGCTTGAGGGTCTTAGAGAGCACTTTGAGTTTTCTTATAATCTTCTTCTTGTCGATATTATTGACAACCTCGTTGACAGGCACATGATTGCAAGCTACAGATACAATTGCGCTGTCTGAGACCATCGTCATCACAGTTTCTGGTGCTTCGAAAGCCTCCGTAAAGTACTCTGTATGCCCGACGTGCTTAAAGCCTGCCATATTCATCGCATGCTTATTGATCGGAGCTGTGACAATAGCATCTATGAGGCCTGCCTTGGCATCTTCTACGACCCGCTCTATACACTGCAAGGCATACTTGCCGCTTTCCTTGGTCGGTACTCCCAATTGGACACTCGTCTCTTCTGACCATACATTGATGACATTGACCTTGTTATAAGCCGCATTTTCCACATCTTTAATAGAGACAAAATTGAGATTGACATCCGTGACGATATTCTTATGGTAAGCTAGCACCTTAGAATTGCCATAGATGATAGGGGTAAAATAATCCATCATCTTGGATGTAGCGAGTGCCTTTATAATCACTTCTGGGCCTACACCATTGAAATCTCCTAGTGTAATACCGAGTTTTATCTTCTTAGCCATAGTCTTGTATCCTTGTTATAAGCGGACAAAGATAAGCGATGCCCTCATTAAAGGTGTATAATCCTTACATTACACAATATAGAGGTGGTATTAATGAAAGCGAAGAAACAACTAGGGCAGCATTTCCTGATAGACCAATCGGTAATAACGGACATTATGAGCCGAATCAATGCCCACTGTCCCACCACTACACCTATCCTTGAAGTTGGACCTGGTCCTGGCACCTTGACGTACCTATTGGCCGAGCAATACCCGCAATTCTGTGCCATCGAGTATGACAAAGATATGGTGGCCATTCTGAGACAAAAACTGGCTATAGAACAACTCATCCAAGCAGACTTCTTACAGGTTAATCTCGCAGATATCCATAAAGGTGTCGCCTTTAGTCTCGTCGGCAATTTTCCATACAATATCTCCTCGCAGATCGTCTTTAAGATGCTCGACTATAAGGATAAGATTCCTGTGATGGTCGGTATGTTTCAAAAAGAAATGGCTGATAGAATCTGCGCCAAGCCTGGCACAAAAGCTAACGGTATCATTACCCTAAAAGCGCAAGCCTTCTATACGGCAGAGAAACTTTTTGACATTCCACCTCAAGCCTTTGATCCGGCGCCCAAGGTCAACTCCTCCGTTATCCTAATGCAGCGAAAGCCTAACGCTACCCTAGCCTGCGATGAAAAAAGCTATAACAAAATCGTCAAAATGGCATTTGGGCAACGTAGAAAAAAAATGCGTAATACGCTAAAGGGTTTGCTCGCTCATCAACCAGATCTTATGGATCATCCGCTATTACAGCAGCGACCTGAGCAATTGGGGGTGGAGGACTTTGTGGCATTAGTAGGGCTGGTATACCCACAAAAAACAGACTAGCCACCGAAACAGTTTATTAGACGACATTTCCTTAATATAGATCCAATACAAAGGTAGACAGACTTGTCTACCTACTTGAAGATGCCGTATATTTGCACCCGAATGAAAACAGATATAAAAGCTGAAATCATAAGTACTGCCTCACATCTCTTCTACAAGAATGGATACAACACCACGGGTATCAATGAAATAATAGATACTGCGGGCATCGCCAAAGCCACACTATACAATCACTTCAAGTCCAAGGATGATCTCTGTGTCTCCTACTTGAGGCACATGAACTCGAGATTTCTAAAGAGCATAGAAGCTTATTGTGCAGCTATGCCTAAAGGCAAAGCGCAAGTTCTAGCCATATTTGATTTTCTTCAAGATTTTTTCCTAGATAAGGAATTCAATGGTTGCTGGTGTATCAAAACGATAGCAGAGATACCTAAAGACAACAAAGAAATTAGAAACGAAATACAGAGTCAAAAACAACAGTTTATTCAATTCATTTCTGAGTTGGTAGACAAAAATCTAAAAATAAAATCATCAAAGGTCTCAGAAACAAAAGTGCGCCAGATCTATTTGTTATATGAAAGCGCCGTAGGTGAAAGCCACTTACATCAAGAAGAATGGCCTATATCGGAGGCAAAAAATATTTGTTCTAAATTAATCTAAAAAATTTTTACTCATAACTAGACAGACTGGTCTGTCTGCAAACACATTTATACATATGTCTGAATTTAAAAACAAAGTAGCCATCGTCATAGGTGGGACAAGTGGAATAGGTAAAGCCACTGCAGAAGAATTACTTAACAATGGTGCTACGGTACACGTTGTAGGAAGAAGTACTGATAAAATTGCTGATGCGCCTAATCTGGTCAAGCATAAGGTAGACATCACTAATAGTGAGCAAGTCAACTCACTCATCAGCCAAATCAATCAAATGTCTAATGTTGATTGTCTTGTAAATGCTTCAGGGATCTTTGGACCAAAGCCATTTTTGGATCACACTCAAGCTGACTATGATTCATACTTAGATCTGAATAGAGGCTTTTTCTTCTTGACGCAAGCAACAGCTAATGCTATGAAAAATAGTGGTGGTGGTGCTATAGTTAATGTGGGCTCTATGTGGGCTAAGCAAGCAGTCAAGGCGACACCTTCTTCAGCATACTCTATGCAAAAAGCAGGTCTACATTCATTGACACAACACTTAGCGATGGAACTAGCCGATCATAAAATTAGAGTTAACGCAGTATCTCCTGCAGTTGTCAATACACCTGTATATCACGGCGTATTTGGCGGTAAGGCCGAAGCGGAAACAGCACTAGAAGGCTTTAATGGATTCCACCCAATCGGAAGAATAGGAACACCTCAGGATATAGCCAATAGTATTATGTTCTTACTTTCTGACAAAAGTTCTTGGATAACTGGTGCAATCTGGGATACAGATGGCGGAGTAAGAGCTGGTCGTAACTAGTACATACTTCAAGTCTAAAAAATTACAGTGAGGCTGTCTTGTAACAAAGACAGCCTCTTTTTTTTGTGTCAAATCGTCAAGTAATCTTACCAATTCATTGATGGTTAGTATCAATACTTACATCAACCAGCTACAAGATCACATCGTTGGAATTAGATTTTTTTTGCAAAATACTTGTTCAACGTTTTTTAGCGTTATATATTTGCTGTAGACGTTACACTTAAAGTATGGACAAACTTACCAAAGCAGAAGAACAGATTATGCACTTGATATGGAAGCACGGTGCGACTACAGTGTCTGAACTCATCAAGAAAATGCCGACGCCTCATCCACCACACTCCACAGTATCGAGTCTATTTAGAAAACTAGAAAAGAAAGGCTACCTAGATTACAAGGCTTACGGTAGAACTTATGAATACTTTCCTATCATCACCAAGAAGGCCTACAGTAGATTCTCCTTGTCTGGATTGATCAAAAACTACTTCAGTGGCTCACTCAATGAAATGGTCTCTTTTCTTGTTGAAGAAAATGACCTCAGTCTCGAAGACCTTGCCGAAATCACCAAGTCCATAGAACAAAAGAAAAATAAATGATACTCCACTATCTCCTATCACTATCTCTCATCTGGGGCTTCAGTCTACTTGTCTATCTTTTATGGCTGAGAGACAACTCTCAATACAACCACAGTAGATACTTTCTAATAGGGACTTTCTGCGCAGGACTTCTATTTCCTGCTATTAAAGAAACACAACTTCTTATCGTAGATCAAGAGTCAATACTTGGTCACTCAGCAACAGCCTTAGATAAAATATGGACACCAATACCAACTACACCTAAAAGCCCTAATCAGGCATATACCGCAGCTATTGCAGAGCCACGAACCGCAGTAGAGGGTACAACAGAATCTATTCCGCCTAGCATTAGTCAACCCGCATTGCCACTATGGCAGCTGCTTCTTCTGAGTCTATATTTTCTAGGACTCACAATCAGCTTAACAAAATATCTATTGGCCTTCTATAAGATAAGAAAAATTCACACAGCCGGAAAGAAGATCCTATATGACGAACACCAACTTGTAGTCCACAATAAAGAAGTACTCCCTTTTTCCTTCTTCAACTACATCTATCTCCATCAGAATCTTCTAGACAAGGCCAAACTGAAAACTATCTTACAACACGAGCAAACACATATAAACGAGCGCCATAGTGTAGACAGAGTATTCTTCGGTTTTATGAAAGTGCTATTTTGGTTTCATCCTCTAGTCTACTTATATAACAGACTAATCAGAGAGGCCCACGAATTTTCTGCGGACAAGCAAGCCTGCATAGATACTGTCACTTACAGCGAACAACTGATCGCCATCGTAGATCGTAACACTATATCTCTAGCCAATAATTTTTATGACAACAACCTCAAAAGAAGAATCCTTATGCTCAACAACAAATCTGAAAAAAGTTCTTGGCCTTATTTCTTGTTCGCTCCGCTGTTTATTGGACTTATAATAGTTACCTCTTGTAATACAACTGACAATATTTCAAGTTCAGAATACGAAGTCGGTGCTGAAGTGGAAAAAGTGATTCAAGACAATTATTTTGATCTAGGAGCAATCACAGACTCTTACAGTAATCTTAAAAAAGAACACCCAGAACACTTAGAGTATATCCAAACAAGAATACAAAAACACTTTGCCGCTATGAGTAGTGAAATTCTCTTTGACGAAAATGAGATTATGGAAAAAGTGAAAAATCAACCTTGGTCTCCCAACACTGGAGACCCTATGATATATTATATTACAAACTCTGCAACCTCCAGAGATCTACTACCTACTTTACAACCTATAAGAACTAGCGATCTCAAAGAGAAAGTTGAACCAGGCGCTCGATATAATCCTATCAAACGGAAAAAAGTCCACCACCAAGGTGTAGACTATGTTGCAGCTCTTGGTAGTGATGTACTGGCTGCAGGAGAAGGCCTGATCACTTCTATACAGCATTATGAAACCGGTTTTGGCAAGTGCATCAAAATTGATCACGACAATGGAATGGAAACCTTTTATGCACACCTCTCTGAAATCCTAGTCGAGGAAGGAGACTATGTCAAGAAAGGAAGTCTTATTGCTAAAGTTGGCTTTTCGGGCTTGGCTACGAGACCACACTTGCACTTTGAGCTTACTAGAGATGGTCAGCAGTGGGACTATGAGGTGCTTTCACAGACTGTAGAGTAGATAAGAAAGCGAAGCTCTAGCAGGTGATCACAACATCAAGCAGTGGAACAAAAAAACTAAGTACTTTTGTGCCACAATTAACAAATGATATGAGTTTAGAAGCCAGACTAATGACAGACCTCAAGACAGCAATGAAAGCTAAAGACCAAGCTGCCCTGAGGACAATAAGAGCTATAAAGGCAGCCATACTTCTTGTCAAGACAGATGGAAGTGGAAAAGAACTAGATGAGGCCGCAGAAATCAAGATGGTGCAGAAACTGATGAAGCAGCGACAAGAGTCACACGACATCTATGTCAAGCAAGGCAGAGAAGATCTCGCCAAAACTGAAGAAGAAGAAATTGCAGTACTGAGCAACTACCTCCCTAAGCAATTATCTAAGGAAGAATTGATGCCTATCCTCAAGGAGATTATCGACAAGACGGGTGCTAGCAGTATGCGAGATATGGGTAAGGTAATGGGTATGGCCAATCAACAACTTGCAGGACAAGCCGATGGTAAGACCCTGTCCATAATCATCAAAGAATTATTGGGCTAAAGAGTTAAAAGGAAATTGATTCTGATACGACTCAGGATTGATTTCCATTTCCATACTAGAGTTTTTGGAAAGCATTATTTCTGTGACACTCTCGTAGATGGCTTTGTATTTCTTCCATATATTGGAAGGTTGTTTCTCTCCATTGATTTTCATATGCTTTCCCGTCAATTTCAATATAGAAATTTCCTCAAGAGAAATAAGGCGATCTTCTAAAAGCTCCTTGGCCAATTGATCTGCGAGAGATCCATTGTTCACTTTTATAAATTTTTGAACAGAATTCACAGGCTCTGCTTTTGTCCAGAAAACTCGAGGTCCAGATTCGACCAATCTCCAATTAGGTGCACTATCAAAAGAAGGCATCAAATCTTTCAGACTATCTACGCGAACTTTCTTTTTGCTTATATAGGACTTAAAATCTTTTGCTTCCATCTCTGCAATGAGTGAGTCTACAACTTCAGGGCTAAACTGATCTATATGGAAACCCAACTTATCTTCAGTCAGATCTTCTATAGTCTTTAATCTAGCATCAAAGTCACTCAACATTGTATCTAATTTTGTGACTCTTCTATTTTTATCTAAAAAATAAATGTTTCCAAAATCTTCACCACAATCGGGAAACACTGTAATCATTCCATTTTTATTATCAGGCCGCAAACTATCGATAATTCCTTGCACGGAATTATAGTCTTTGCGCTCCACAATCTTCCCATCTATTTTCAATTCATGTATCTTCCCATCCTGCATTTGTAATTCAACAGATTGATTTTGACTACGTTTTTTGATATGATAATTATTTCTTTCTGGTATGGTGTCTAGATAACTTTTGATGTCTTCGATATCCCTCGGACAATCATCAATAATATAGACATCTAAGTCTTGAGGTTCGGCGATTGTACTTTGCTCAGCCTCTCCGTTAACTGTCACCAACAGAGCTAAGGTGACCATCAATCCTATCATCTTATCTCGCATCCCACTTTGCTGGACTGGTACATTGAGGATTCTCTTTATACGATTAGAAAAACCTTTTCGGCCTGCCATAGCGAGCGCTGGGTAGAGCGGACTGAGGTTCATCTCTTGTAGCTTGACCAATGTTTTTGCATAACTAATAGCACCACCCGTCTTAGCTATGGCGAGGTCATCACAACAGTTTTCTCGCTCTGCATTAATAACCTTGGAGATATACCATAGAGCAGGATGATAGTAGAATACCACTTCCATCAGTGACTGCAAGAGGTGTAAGATGTAATCGTGACGGCTTATGTGTGCTAGTTCATGTGCAAGGATAGCTGAAACCTCATCTGTGGTAAGTTGATTTATCAGACCTACAGGAAAAAGTATGACTGGCTTAAGAAAACCGACCACCATTGGTGTTGTGATTTCTTTGGTTGTTTTAATTAAGACCTGTCTGTGTATTCTGAATTTCTTTTTAAGTTTCTTGAATTGCTTGCTCTCTTGCAAGTCGGCAGTTTCTGCTAATCGAATCCATCTCTTTATACCTAAATAACCAGCTATAAATCTGAATAAAAAAAGTAAGGCGCCGATCAGCCAAACCTTAACGATAAGCAGCTTATATGTCTCAGCAAAAGAAAGAACAGATTGCATAGAATCCGCTACAGGAAGTACTTGCTGCATCTCTAATGCCACTGGCGTTAATAGGATCTGCTCTCCTCCACTACCTCTCATCTGATAAGCAAAAGTGACGAGAACCATAACAGCAATAAGACCGAGTGAAGCCAAGGAAACATTATACCTTAGGTGTGCCTTACTAGACTGATTGAAATTGAGAAAGATGGCGAGTACAATCGCTACGAGTCCAATCTGCCAGGTCGAATGAATCAGTGTCCAGGCAAAAGCTGTTATCAATTCTGAGGAGAGGAATGCAGAAATCATTGGAGTTGCTTTATAAAGTTGTTAGTCGTTGTTTTCTTCCATTTTAGCTATAAGTGCTTTTATCTCAGCAAGCTCTTCTGGACTCGTTTTTTCTTTTCCGAGTGCTTGTAATACAAGGCTCTTAGCACACCCTCTATAAGTCTTGCTGATAAAGCTGTCGAGTAAGCTACTTTGGGTTTCGTTTTCTTGTACTGCCGCTTGATAGATATGTGTCCTCGAATTGGTGTCTCTCGTGACCAAGCCTTTCTCTGTCATAATTTGCATAATCTTGAGAGAAGTGGTATACCCCACTGCTCGCTTAGTATTGAGTACTTCGTTGACCCGTCTGACTGAAGAAGGGCCAAGTTCCCACAGGACTTGTAAGATTTCTAATTCTGATTCTGTAGGATGATTTTTCTTAAATGTCATAAACCTTAAAAACTTAGAATTCTAAGTTATACGACTACTTTTGTAAATACAAGAGATTAATACGAATGTTATCGTATTTTAAGAAAAATTTAACCGCATATCGCATTTACGCCTCGTAATGTATTCTGTCCTATTCGAGGTAACTTTGCCTTATGGAGGAAAAAAAGCTGTGGATATTCTTTGTGCTCGGCGCCTCCGCATATCTCATTCTCATCTGGTTACATCGTGCTGACCCCTTTTTTTGGGACACTATACAATTTGCAGGCAAGCACGGTCTTTGGTATTTTGAAGAGGGTCTCTTCTCCGGATTCCTACCTCCTGAGCTCAATAGTGGCCACCCGCCAAGTTTCGGCATCTATCAGGCGGCCGTCTGGAAGCTATTCGGAAACTCCCTTACCGCAAGCCATTTCAGTCTTCTTCCTTTCTTGTGGCTCAACCTTTATTACAGTCTGCGCATAGGTGGGAAGATTCTTGGCCAACAGGGGTGGCTCTTTGCCTTGGCTCTGGCCATTTGTCCTTTTTATCTAGGTCATAGTACCCTAGTCTCACCTGACTTGATCTTGGTAACAGGATTCTTAATGACCCTTTATGGCTGTCTACGTTCTCAGCAGTTATCCATTATAATAGGAAGCCTTCTTCTTGCCTTGATCAGTATTCGCGGGCAGATGATATTAGGTGTTATGGTCCTTTTCTACTTGTCACTACCAATTGAGAAAATGACTTTTTGGCAAAAGATAAAATCTGCTCTGTGCTTGTTTGGATTTGGACTGGGATTGGCTGGGTTATTTCATTTGCTGCAGTATTTCACTACTGATTGGCAGGGATTGGAGGCTTCTCCTTGGGCAGAGTCCTTTGAGTATGTGAGTTGGAGCGGATGGATAAGGCAGCTGGGTATCTTCGGGTGGCGAGTCCTGGATTATGGGATGCTAGTCCCAGTCGGGATGGTTCTGGTAGGCCTAAAACAAGCTTGGAAAGAGCAACCCAAACTGCTCCGACTATCTATATGGGTTACACTCGTACTTGTTGCCGTGCTTACACCGCGTGTGGGCTTGATGAACCACCGATATTTTCTGCCACTACATATCACAATACTCTTAATAGCTACTTGGTTGATAACCCAGCAATGGGAGGCTGGCATGAAAGGCAAAGCCCTGGCTGCCCTACTATTACTGAGTATGCTCTTCGGCAACCGGCTTATCTATCCTGATACAGTAGCGCAAGGCTGGGACAGCACGGCAGCACATTGGCCTATCTATGAGATGGAAAAAGAGATGCATTCCTATATTACCCAAACTGGCCTTCCCTTGGACAGCATAGGGACTGCCTTCCCTTATCGATCAGAGAGGCGTTATGCGACCTTGACTGAGGAGACGGGTGGATATCAACAATACGCTATGGGGATCGACACCTATATTCTCTATGGTAATGTGATGAATGAATTTAGTGACGAAGACCTCAAGTTTCTAAAGGAAAACTACCACCCTATAAAGAGCATAGAGAAAGGAGGCCTGCGTCTGAGCCTCTATAAAAGGGGCTAAAATTTGATTTTACTTCAGAAAATTGGCTAAAAGACACTAAATACAGCCAAAACCATATAAATCAAGATTTTAAATATGACATTTAATCGTAATATGATATAACTTTATAGACATTTTGGACGTTAGAGGGTTTGAGAAACCCAACATCCTTTTATCTATCTAATAAGAAACTAATGGAAAGATTACCTAAGATTATAATAATGATCGTTGCGATGACAGCGATATTCCTATGGGTAAGCACGGCTTTCAACTCTTGCGGCGACAAAGATCTCATAGAAGATACTGATGATATCGTTACTGATTCAGGTGATGAAATTGACTATTCTGATGCAGTAGGTGACGATATATTTGGGAGCACTGACGATGACGATGATGATGACTTCTTGTTTGATGACGAAGAGGCTCCAGAAGAGGATACTACTTATGAAGAAGACGATGAGGAAGTAGACTTTACGAGTCCGGTTTCAGATGATAGTGCTTATGAAACCAGTACACCAGCGTCTACAAGACCGACTACTTATAACTCATCTGGAGAGTGGATGGTCATCGCCGGCAACTATCTTGTAGAGTCTAATGCACGAGTTATGATAAAAAAGCTCAGAAATCTTGGATACAATAATTCTGAAATTGGCGTCTTCGAAAGATCGCAGTATCATACTGTTATAGCCTCAAGACACGACAGCAACTCAGCAGCCATCAGTGCTGCGAACAAAATTAAGAACAGAGGTGTAGAGTGTTATGTCAAGAAAAAGGAATACTAGAATTTCCTTCTTAGACAAGACAGCCTACATTACTTGAATTAACTAGCTACTTTTTCTTACTGGAGAGCCTAGCCATATAATGTGCTATTCTTCCTCTTCTGTATCTAGTTGTTCTACTAGGGACAAAATCCAATTGATGACTTTGGGGCTGAGGTACTTGGCGATACCGGCCTTGCGCTGAGCCGTCTTGAGAATATTGATATTCTTATAACCCATTCCTCTTAATTCTGCCTCATCAATATAATCCTGCCACTCATCAGCAGTGTACATATTGAATTGACCTCTCATTATATCAAGGTCCGTCGGATCCTGTAAATCGTATTCTGGCATTAGGCTTTTTGAAGACTATTCTTTCGGATTCGTCTTAAGTCATAAACTATCGCTGCGATACAAATCAAAATTATAGCTATATCCAAAAACTCCTTTTTAGCCAAGTCTATACTACTGAGAGCACTGTAGTCGAAATTCAACAAGGTGAGAATTAATAGAAGGCACATTAGAAATAAAGAAATTTTTGGTCGCACTATCATAATTACATTTTAATAGGTCAAATTACTTGTGGCAAGTTAATGAGAGTTACTTAAACATTGGGGATTCTACACGCCTATTCTAATCTTAAAAAATTCTATTGATCGACATTGACATACTCTGTGCTTATAAGCGTATCTAATCTATACTTCTCAATCTTAATGAGATTACCATCGTACTCCCTCCATTCTCCATCCATAAGACCCTCTCTATATCTGCCGTTCAGCTCTATTTTATTTTCATACCAAAGCTTGTACTCCCCAACAGGCAGTCCATCAGTGAAATAGAATTCTTCATGCAGTGTACCATCTGAATAATAGGACAATACTTTTCCATTCAGATTTCCATCAATATAATTTTCCGTCTTACGAAGTATTCCATTGTCAAAATAATACCGCCACTGACCTGATGAGTGGCTATCAACTGCTGCGCCTTCATTCTTTAGTACACCGTTAGTATGATTTGAGAAAATCTCTCCCGTATATGCTTTTCCATTGTAATAGTAGGAGCCCTCTATCCGATCTAAATAATAAGCATTCATTCTCTCAGTATTTTCAACTGGATCCATAGAAAGTCCAAAACTTGCAACTAACGCCAAAACAATAGCCAACAATAAATGAGAAACGCTTACGCCAAAATGCGCTCTTGTGGACTCAGTAAAAAAGAAATACAACACTGCTACCAGAACCAAAAGTATCGGTATTTCATAAACCAACATAAGACGATCAAAAGGTACACCAAGCTTACTCCAAACATAAGTGCCAACGGAGTATAATATATAACTCACTATACATATCCAACCAAAAGTCTTAGACTTAAATGTGCTAATACAACCTACAATGATTAAGCCTGATAAGCCAAGGTATAAATAGGATGATTGTACATCTATTCGGCTAAGATTATGAGATTCCGTTCTGAGATGACCAACCTCCCAAGCAATACCCAAAACACAAATCAAAAGCGTGCAGATAGAAACAAAATTGATAAGTCTTTTGGGGAAATGGGTATTCATGAAAAATTGTTTACTGCATCATTATACAATAACTGCAGATATTCAAAAAATAGTCTTACAATAATTCTACTTGAATGAATCAACATAAGTTAGTTCTTGCTCAGAATACTGCCCCGAACTAACCAATGTTTCATAATACTGAGAAGCTTCCTTACAATAGACACCTTCCTGCCTACATTGAGCAAGAAGGCAGATTGTGACACCTGAATTAGCTCTTTTACCAATTTCATTGATGCGTTGCGCCTTAACGAAGTCCGCATATGCTTGCTTATACTTCTTTTGTTTTACAAGTTCATTACCTTTTAAAACCCAATGATTGTAAGCCTCGAGGCTATTATTTTCATTTACCTCGTTCCTAAACTTTTCCTTACGTACTTGATAACTCTTCCTAAAGTCATCCATCGAAACATCCAGCATATTTAATCCAAAGAATACAGCAAAGCACGTCAAAATCATAACCACTACTAATAGTTTAATTGCTGAATGGCGTCTTGCATCAGAGGCAATCTGATCCTTCAACATGTAATAAAGTTATAATACGCGAGCATCAAATAAATCTCAACCTATACTAATTAATAAAAAAAGGAATCTCGATAGTATTCCCAGCGATAACTTCTTTATCCTCTAGAATTTTTTTCTTGATAATAAGACGGTGCTTACCACTTTCCAAATCACGAAGATTAATGCCTGCTAGCAAGCCCTGCTCTTTTGAGTTAGGATGCTGATAAAATACATAGTCTAGAGGCAGCCTACTAGAAGAATCTATAGAAACATCGTATATCTGAGCCATACAAGAAAGAGAATTTTCA